>JAAFHK010000040.1:9155-17129 GCA_013297565.1 Cytophagales bacterium | reverse complement strand
TTCTGCCGTTCCAAACAAAATTTCTTGGTTGCCCGCCTGCGGAATCAAAATCATATTTCCGTTTTTGTCCGTATCGAGTTGCGTAATTTGTACCCGCCAAAATTCATCTTTTTGGATAAATTCAAGAAAAGCAACCAAATTTTTTCCTTTATCATTCGCAAAATATT
Organism: Cytophagales bacterium; assembly: GCA_013297565.1. Lineage (GTDB taxonomy): Bacteria > Bacteroidota > Bacteroidia > Cytophagales > Thermoflexibacteraceae > JAAFHK01. The sequence continues at coordinate 16,962 of JAAFHK010000040.1, read as the reverse complement.
CTTTTTCGAACATTTTTTCGGTTTGTCCCGAAATCACTAAACATCGAGGCGTGAATTTTTTGGACAAAGGCATAATCGAGCCTTTTTCGGTCAGGTAGCCACCTTGCAAAGTCGTTCCGTTTCGCAAAATTCGGGCGATTGGTCGGCACTGCGTAACATTAACAATCAGGTTTCCACGCAAATCTTTCGCCACTTGGCAATCCGCCACAAAAGGCGATTCCATCACTTTTTGCTCTATTTTTTTCAAATCCCACGTTTGTCCAATCACTCCGTTTTGTTCGGCTTGCACCACCGCCATTACGTCCGACTCGTCCATAAAACGCAGACTATCAGCATCTTGCCATTTTACCACTACACCTGATTGCGGGGCTATTACCCGACTCCCCAAAGCAATCAAAGAAATTGCGGTAAGTCCGCCAATTACGCCAAGCGTAATTTTTACCCATTTTTTAAGTCTAATTTTGGACATTTTTGCGTATATTTTTTCAAAAATTATTTGTTTTCCGCCCAATTATCGAGGTCTAAGCCTTCAATACGACTAAAATGGTTAGTATTATTACTTACCAAAGTCATGTCATTAACCATAGCTGTACCTGCTATCAAAACGTCATTATGTCCTATGATTTGTTCTTTTTTTCGCAAATCTGCGTAAATTTTAGCCGACTTTTGAGCTATTTCATCAGTCAAAGGCAAAACTTCGTTGAGTTCTATAAATTTTTCAAATTTTGCTAATTGACTCTTAGCATCTTTGAAATACAAACCATTTAATACTTCGTAATAGGTTACCACACTTATATTTACAAATCCAAATTCCTGTAAATATTTATCGAGTTTAGCTACTACTTCGGGATTATTGCGAAAAAAATAAGAGAGTGTGTCGGTATCAATAATTGCTTGTTTCATAGTTCTATATGTCGATTAAATATTTCATTGCCCATTTTTTTAGAAGTTATTAAAAAATCTTGAAAATCTGTTTCAGGCATATCATTCCATGCCCCCGCTAAACCCAAAACCAAAGATCGATTGTGTTCTTTTCTACGAATTTCTTTACTCAAATTTCGCAAATACACATCTATCTGTTGCAAATAATCAACAGGAACAAGACTTAATTGGCTTAAAATAGATTGATATATGGTTTCGTTTTTCATTTTATTTCAACTTTACTTCAAGTAATAGTTTAACAAAAATAGTACAATTTTTTGGTAATCAGCAAATAGAATAGGGAAAATATTTTTCTGAAAGCTAAAAGCAAGAAATAACATTTCTTAAAGAAATGCTATTTCTAAAATTGTTTCTGTTAAATCATTTCCAAAATTTCTTTCGCTATTTTGTCTGCTGCGTTGGTTTGGGCTAAGGCAAAAATATTCGTTTCCAAAGACTTACGCAAAGTTTCGTTTCCTAAAACCTTGTTAATTTCGCCTAACAAAGCCGTTTTTGCCTCCGAATCTTTAACCAAAACGGCGGCGCTGCGACTGACTAAAGCCATCGCATTTTTGGTCTGATGATCTTCGGCTACGTTGGGCGAAGGGACTAAAATACAGGCTTTTCGAGCCAAACAAAGTTCGGAAACCGACAACGCGCCTGCCCTCGACACGACCAAATCGGCACAGGCGTAAGCATAGTTCATTTCATAAACAAAATCTTTGATTATCAGTCTTTTATCTTGCTTTACTTCAAGTTTTGATTTAATACTTTCGTAGTAAATTTTTCCCGTTTGCCAAACTATTTGGTAATCTTGTGCCAAAAGTGCCTCGATATTTTCCAAAATGCTTTCGTTGATGGTTCTTGCCCCCAAACTTCCACCAATAACCAAAATTGTTTTTTTGTTCCGATCCAAACCAAAAAAATCAAAGGCTTTTTCTCCTATCCCTTCCAAATTCTCCAAATCTTTCCGAACAGGATTACCCAATAATTGGATTTTTTCTTTCGGAAAAAAATTTTCCATATTAGGGTACGCCACAAATATTTTTTGGGCGAAGCGCGAAAGCCATTTATTGGTTAGCCCTGCATACGAATTTTGCTCTTGGATCGCAATCGGTATTTTTTTCAAAGCCGCCATTTGCAAAACTGCCGCACTTGCATAACCGCCTACGCCTACGACCGCATCTGCCTGAAAATCAGACAATAAACCGTTTGCTTTCCAAAGACTCTGTAACAAACGGAACGGAACACTTAAATTCTTCGGACTCAAAGACCTTTGCAAACCTCGGATCGGCAAACCGACAATTTGATAGCCTGCTTTTGGGACTTTTTCCATTTCCATGCGCCCTTCCGCCCCCACAAAAAGCAATTCGATATTCGGATTTTGACCTTTGAGCGCATCAGCAATGGCTACAGCGGGGTAAATGTGTCCGCCTGTTCCGCCGCCGCTAATGATGATTTTGTATTTCGTAGTAGAATTTGCCACTGAACTTGTCTATAGAAATTGATTTTGACAACCTTTTAATAAAAACCTCATTTTCAAAGACTTATATTTAAAGCATTGGTTTAAAAACCCAAACCTAAGTCTTTGATAGTAAATACGTTAATAAAAATTAAAACATTTTATCAAAACTAATGTTTTTTAGGGAAAAAGTGCGTAAAACTTGAAAATATTAGTAAATTGCGCCAAAATTCACGTAGGTTAGGCTTTAGCCTGCAAAAAATAAAATAACGGAACAGACTTAAGTTGAAGTCTATCATACAATACTCAATTAAATAACAGAAAAAAGATAGCATGGAAGGATTAATTATGGCGGCACAGCTCATTTTAGGGCTGTCGATCTTGGTAGGTTTGCACGAATTAGGGCATTTGCTGGCGGCAAAGGCTTTTGGTATGCGAGTCGAAAAATATTATATAGGTTTTCCGCCGCGTGTTTTTGGTTTCAAATACGGCGAAACGGAATATGCTCTGGGGGCTTTGCCTTTGGGCGGCTTCGTCAAAATTTCGGGCATGGTTGATGAGTCCTTGGATACCGAAAACCTCAATGCTACGCCCGAACCTTGGGAGTTTAGGGCTAAACCTGCTTGGCAACGCCTAATCGTCATGTTAGGTGGGATTATTGTAAATGTGATAACGGGGATTATTATATTTATAGGTTTTGTGTATTTTAACGGTGAAACCTATTATTCGGCTAAAGAAATTAACAAATACGGAGTGGGTGTGAGTGAGGTTGGTAAAGAATTGGGCTTGCAACAGAACGACAAGATTATTAAGGTAAATGGCAAAACTATCAGCCGTTTCGAGGAGGTTTTTGATATGACGGCTTTGATGGAAGCAGGCAGTTATTATACCGTTTTGCGCGACGAAAAAGAGGTCGAGGTCAAAATACCTGCCGATTTTATGGAACGCTTGGCGGAACGAAATCAGAAAAAAAGTTTTATAGAGCCGCTTATTCCTTTCAAAGTAGGGGCAATCGAAAAAGGCTCCCCTGCCGACAAAGCAGGTTTGCAAAAAGGTGATAGCGTAACCGAAGCAGACGGCATTACGGTAAAATATTTGCAGGATTTTCAGGCTATTTTGTACGAAAACAAGAATAAAACACTTGCTGTCAAACTTTTAAGAGATGGGAAAGAAGTGCTTGCGGAAGTGGCGGTGCGAGAGGACGGAAAAATAGGTTTTGCAGTCGATAATCGGCTGAATTTGGAACGTGAGCAGTATTCGCTAATGGAATCGATTCCCAAAGGCACCAAAAATGCCTTTAATGTGGTTGCTGTCAATGTCATGGCTTTTGGCAAAATGTTCAAAGGCGAACTTTCGCCTTCAAAGTCATTAAGTGGTCCCATAGGAATTGCCCAAATTTTTGGCGGAACTTGGGATTGGTTTCGTTTTTGGCAAATTACAGGTATGCTTTCGATGGTTTTGGCATTTATGAATCTTCTGCCCATTCCTGCCCTCGATGGCGGACACGTGCTATTTTTGACCTACGAAATCGTTTCAGGTCGCACACCTTCGGACAAATTCCTTGAAATTTCTCAAAAAGTCGGTATGGTAATTTTATTGGCTCTGATGGTTTTTGCTTTCGGAAACGATATTTATAAACTCATCGAACAATATTTATAAAAATAAACTTACCAAAAGTTCCATTTTCACAGAAAATGGAACTTTTTATTTTAGGTATTTTTTCATGTTTCTCTGTATTTTTTGCCAAAAAGTAGGCTGATACTCACGCTGAAACGATTTTTCTAAGGCTTTTCTTGCTCTTAAATTTTCTGCAATTTCGATAGGCTTTACTTCAATAAAATTTGTAATCTCACTTTTTTCGTAATAGTTTGTTTCGGTGCTATGCACGCCTGAGCCGTCAAAACCAATGTTTCGAACAAGACTTTTTTTGGGAAAAAGGGAAAGCCCATCTGCCCAAAAAACTGAAGCGTGAAAACGTACCGCCCATGAATTTACTTTTCCTGCCGCTTGTGCCTGTAAAGTTTCGTAAGAATAGTAATAACGGAAATTAAATTTATCTATAAGCACCTGATTATCAAATTTTTGTAAAAGAGTATGGATATTTTTTTCATAAATCTGCCATTTGTCTGCCCAAGTAGCCCAGCCCCACGAACAAATCCATTGTAAGAAAAAAGTATTGCCCTTAACCGCCTCAAAATCAGCGGGATATGTATAAGCGCTCACTGCAAAAACCCTTTCGCTTTTTTCATACAAATCCAGCGCCGCATTCATGTATTCCAAAAAACCAATGCTTGTAAGCAAATCGTCTTCCAAAACAATCACTTTTCCGTATTTATCGAGCAGTTTTCCTACACCTTCAGTTATGGACTGCGCCAAGCCCTTATTTTCGAACGCCTCGATTATCTCCACTTCTCCACACCATTTTTCAGCACGGATCAAAGTTTGCACTTTTTCCCAGTCTTCTTTTTGGCTTGGTGCTGCCATTTTTTTTAAACCGTCCGCAAAAATATAAAGTTTGGACTGCTTGGCAAGTATGTTTTGCTCCAAAGCCTGCAAAGTTTGCAAGGTGTGTGAAGGACGATTATAGACGAATAAGGCAATCGGGGCAAGGGACATAACTTAACAATAATAAATAATATTAAAATAATACAAAAAATGTAGTAAAATTAAATTTTACCACATTTTTTATTCCAAAATTCCACCTGTAAGCCTCAAAAGTAAGGTATTGGCTTCGATGAGGTTATACACGGCTTCTATTTCTCTAAAAGCCGCATCGAGATAATTGTTTTGTAAAATTCGATATTCGAAAGAGTTGATCGTCCCGTTTCGGAATTTGACTTCCGCCAAATTCAAATTCGTTTCGCTTGTGTTTTTGTTTTCTGTCGCAATGTTGAGCATAATTCTACGAACTTGGTACAAATCAAAAGCCGTATTGAGTTGCTGATTCAAGGTCTGCTTGAGGCGTTCAATTTGCCAAGTGCCTATTTCCTGCTGAATTGCGGCATTTTGGATCGACCGTTTGATGATTCCTCCATTAAAAATAGGTACGCTAAAGATCAAATTGGCATTATAATTCGTATTGGCGGCACGCCCCACTTCGCCCGAACGCCCATTCGAGAAAGTAGCCTGAGTAAGGTCTTGGCGAATTTGGGTGTTGCTCAAACCTGCATTCAAACGCACTTGCGGCAATCGGTCAGCTTTGCGGAGTTCCCAATCCTTCTGCATAATTGCTAAGGTTGCATATTGGCGCAAAAGATCGGAATTTCGGCTCAACATTTTGGTTCGCAATTCCTCCAAATTGTACTCCAAACCTTTGAAAATCAAGCTGTCGGTTGGGCTATAGGGTGTGTCCAAATCCTTTTCGGCTAAAAGAAAATTCAAACTACGTTTGGCATTTCTCCAGACCAGTTCTTGGTTGATCACCCTTGACGAGTCGGTCAAATAATTAGATTTTTCCAATAAAACATCAGTCGTAACTGCACTCCCTACACTTTCCTTAAATTGCATATATTCGTAGCGGTCGCCCGAAAGTTGGAGCGCTTTTTTGAGAATTTCGTAGCGTTCCTGTTCCAAAACAACCGCATAGTAATTATTGATAATATCCTGAACTGTATTTTCGATTACCATCTTGGCTTGTCCTTCTGATTCTTTTTGCAAAGTTTCGAGGCGTTCTTTGCTGATTCTGACCGAAAATCCATCAAAAAGTATCCAGTCTAAGGTCAAATTTCCCTGCAAATTGTTGTTAATCGTAATACCTTGCACGAAAGAGGCAGGATTGGTTACATCTTGGAGGTTGTTGTTTTGATTGGCTGTAAAGTTGATCGTGGGAAGTCCGCCTGCTTGTCCCCAAACATTATTATTTTTGGCAATTTTGACGTTCGAAGCCTGTATTTTTATGTCAAAGTTTTGTTCCAAACCTTTTTTAATAGCATCGGTCAAAGCCAAGTTGTTTTGGGCAAAAGCAAGAACAGGTAAAAAAGAAAATAAAATAGTAACAAATCGTGTTTTATATGTCATTTTTCAAATTATTAGGCTTTAATATATGATTTTAAGTATAAGTATAATTATAACTTCAAAGATACTGTTTTTGGAATTAATTCTCAAAATCCAACAACATATCACTATTGGTAGGTAAGGAAAAATAAAACACGCTACCCTGTCCAACTTTGCTTTCTACCCAGATTTTTCCTCTGTTTTTTTCCACAAAATTTTTACAAAGCATCAAACCCAAACCCGTCCCTTTTTCTTTGTGCGTGCCTACAGTCGTAAAATGGGCATCAGCTCCAAAAAGTTTTTCCAGATTTTCGCTACTTATTCCCAAGCCTGTATCCTTTATTTTTGTAACTATTTGGTTTTCTTGGTGTTCGACCGAAACCGCAATTGTACCTTTTGCCGTATATTTAATCGCATTACTAATAATATTCCTAATGACCAATTTGATCATATCGGGATCGGCATGAACCCAAGCGGCTTGAGTAATTTCACTTTGTAAAATAGTTTCTTTTTTCTCTGCCTGCGGTCGCAAAAGAGCTATAGACTCTTCGGTAATTGCCTCAATATCAATATTTTGCGAATTAACCTCAAGCCCTTGCATTTGGGATTTTGCCCAATGCAAGAGGTTGTCAATAAGATTTAAAGTATGTTCGTTTTTTTCGTTGATGTCAGTGGCAAGGCTTTGGATTTCCTCGTTCGTGAGTACGCCCATGGTAAGCAGTTGCAACATACCTTTGAGGGAGTGTAGCGGACTTTTGAAGTCGTGGGCAATGATAGAAAAGAGTTTGTCTTTGATGTTATTTAAGTGTTCGAGTTCTTCTTTTTGCTTCAAAATATTTTCATTTTTTCGGCGGATCGCCTTTTCCGTAATTTGCAAACGGCGATTCGTATCCAATAATTTTTTTTCATTTGCCAATAATTTTTCGTTCGTAGTGATTAGCTCACTGTTTCGTTCTTCGATTATGTTTTTTTGGTTCAGTATTTCATTTTGCGTATTTTCCAACAAATCATTATTCTTTTTCCTTTGGTGGTTGATTCGCAACAAAGCCGCCAACATTCCGATCAGCAAAATCAATAAAATACCAAAAACAAAGCCGATCAGCTTTTGCTGTTGTATGGTCTGTTCTTTTTGATCGGTTTCTTTTTTCAATAACTGGTTTTCATCATTTTTTTTGTCAATGTCATAATGTGCTTCTAATTGGGCTAATTTTCTTTCTTTGTCCAAATCATAAATAGAATCACGCAAAAGGTTGTGTTTTTCGAGATAATAAAAAGCGGAATCGTATTGTTTTAGTTCTTTGTAAATATTGGAAATATGTGCCGTTATCTCTTTACAATGGTCGCGCACATTCATTTTTTTAGCAATAGCGAAAGCTTGTTGTTCATAAAACAAGGCTTGATCATAGTTTTCGAGAATCATATAAATATGCC
>JAAFHK010000040.1:0-9145 GCA_013297565.1 Cytophagales bacterium | reverse complement strand
CGACTTGTTTCAAATCGTGCATTTGCATAAAAGGATTGTGCGTTTCTTGGGCTATTTGTAAGGCATTTTGAAAATAATTCAGGGCTTCGGTGTAATTTTTTTGTGATTTATACACCATTCCAATATTATTGAGGCAAATACTCTGATATTCCTTATTTTTCTTAATATTACCTAAGGCAAGGGCTTTGCGCAAATACCAAAAAGCACTATCGTATTTTTTTATTTTACTGTATGTTTTTCCATAATTTGACCAAATACTCATCTGGACATTGTTATCATTTCTGGGATTCATCATTTGAGCATCATAACAATAACGGAGTGCCTGCTGATAGTGGGCTTGGTGGTAATGCAGAAAGGCAATATTGTTCAAAGTCATGGATATAGATACCGAATCTTGCAAATTTTCGAAGATTCGCAAAGCTTTCAGGTGATAATCAAGCGCTTCGAGATAATGCGCTTGGATTCCATTGATCATGCCCAGATTATTTGCCGCTTGTGCCAAACCTCTTTGATAACCCAGATTTTGGGATATTTCCCAAGCAGGTTTTCCAAAAGACATACTTTTTTCGGGGTGCGAACGGCTAAACTCTTGAGCCAACTGGTTCAATATATTTACTTTTTGAGTGTCTTGTGCAATTTCAAGCCTTGTCAGCAGTTTCTTTACTCGTAAAGTATCCTGCGCTTGCAAAACCGTACAAAGGGTAAATAGATAGAAAAAAAGTAAGTAATATCTCATGGTGTAGCAAGGTTATAATAAAAAAAGGCTATATAGCCTTTTTTTATTTTAATGGTAACTCAAGAAACGAAAAAGCAAATCAAAATGTTGAGTTTGCGTTACCAAAGGCTAAAGACTAAATGTAATAAAGTTTAACACTTTGTTTAAAATTGTACTTTCCTTATTTAAACGTTTTGTTCAAAACTGCCGCCAAACGAACTCCGCCTTGCAAAAGGCGCATTTTTAAGGTTTCATTAAAATCGTAAGCATAACGAAAGCTTAAATTATCATTCTCTTTGACTGATTTATAAATATTTTGTGCCAAAACGCTTGACTCCTCCGCCCAAGCGTAGTGATTGGTACTTTGCCAAAGTTTGATTTGTTCCTTGCTTGGTGAGTTGATCGCCTGCGAAAATTCAGTGTAACTCAAGTTTTGATGATCGATCAAATCCGAATCCCAAAGACGGTGCAGATTGGTATCCCGCCCAAACCATTTGAGTTTTATTTTGTTTCCGCCCGAATCTTCCGCCCTTCCCACGTGCATAGGCTGGTGCAAATCACCAATCAAATGGATCAAAAAACGCAACGCAAAACGCTTTTTTTCCAAACTAACTTCTTTATTTTCCAAATCTTTAACCAAACGATCTATTGCTTCAAGTACATCACCTTTTGGATTTTTTTGCATTTGGGCATAAGTTTGTCCGTCAGGAATATTTACATAGTGCCAAGCTGTAGTTTGGGCATTGGTCAGCGAGTCCGATTTCATAAAATCCGCCCAAGTGCTTGCCATCGCTATTGATTCTGTTCCTAAAATTCGTTTTACGGCTTTTTTTGCTTTTTTGGTCAAATATTGTTCGGCAATATGTCCAACAACTCGATGACCTGTTTCGCCCCAAAAAGCCTTATTTTCATGGGCAAAACTCAAAAAAGGAAGTAGCAAAAAAAGGAAAAGTAAATTTTTTTTCATAAAAAACATCATTTAGAATCTAAGGTTTTTGATACAAATACATAGCCCTTGACAAATCCGTAGCAGTTTGATAGTCAATGACTTTGAGGCTTTCGAAGCCGCCAATTTTGACTAATTCGAGCATTTGTTCGTGAGTTGGCATAAAGGCGTCCAATACGCCCCATTCCATTTCTACTTTTAGGTTCTGATTACCAACCGAAACACCCATATATTTGACTTGGCGAGGAATTTCCAGAACCAAAATACCTTTAGGGTTGAGTTTTTGGCTAAAATGGCGGACGGCTTCGTGCTGTTCGTGTAGGGAAAGTTCCAAAATACCCGACCACATATAAAGGATCGCATCAACATTTTGTCCTACCTCGAACCTGCGAATATCTTGTTCTAAAAGTTGAACGGTAGATGGAAATTGGGTTTTCAGATATTGGAACAGTTCAGGTGAGCGCTCAATTCCGATGATTTTTCCACCAAAATCTCGATCTAAAAGGGCTTTGACCACACGCCCAAATCCAACACCCAGCTCGATGAGGACTTTGGAATGGCGAATATAGGGCATGAGTACATCAAGGTCGATCCCTGTATGGAAACCAAGCAATGCGGCTATTTCCCTAAATTTGTCAATTTTTATTTTACGATAAAAGGAAACGTTATTATCATTCATGTCCATCTCGACCGTAAGCGATTTTTTTTGGGTAGCTGTCATAAATTTGAATTTAGTTGAGTTTGATACCCAAATTTACGGCAAAAAATGAAATTTATTTACCTGTTTCTACTTTTAATTTTTGCCCTACTTGCAGTTTGTCGCGCTGAATATTGTTGAGGCGTTTGAGATCATTAACCGAAATTCCATTTTTTTGGGCTATTTCCCAAAGACTATCACCTTTTTGGACTATATGGAATTTGTTTTTGCCTGCGCTCTGTTTCTGCTTGGGACTTTCCGATTTCGTTTTATTACTTGCACTCATATTTTCCGTTTTGGGCGTAATATTCGTTTTGGCAGAACCCTGAATGACAAGTTTATGTCCCGCATGAATCATATCATTTCGGAGATTATTCCATTTTTTTATTTCACTTATCGTGATTCCGTATTTGCCAGCAATCGTGCCTAAGGATTCGCCTGTTCGGATCGTGTGGGTACTTGCTTTTGGCGAATAAGCGGTATTACTTGCTTTTTTGCTGTAATTTGCTGTGCTAAGGGGGGTATAAACCGTAGTTTTTGGGGTATAATTTTGCGAAGCATAGACTTGATTTTGAGTAGCTTGGGTCGAGAGATAAATTTTTCTTTCTCCACTTGCCACGTTTGGCTGTTCTTGTTTATTCAAAAAATAATTCATTCGAGCCTTCGGAACACGAAGCGGATAATTGCGGAAATGAGCAGGAATTACTTTTTTTCGCAATTCAGGATTCAATTCCATCAGGTCAGAGGCGCAAACATTAATTTCCTTTGCGAAGGCTTCCAAACTCAAAAATTGATTCACATAGACCGTATCGGCTTCTATTGGATAATTTGGGTAGTTTTGGATAATATTGTGTTCTTCAGCATAGTTTAAGGAATAAGCAACGGCGGTGAACATGGGAACATAAGATCGGGTTTCTTTGGGCAGGTAATTGTAAATTTCCCAAAAACTTTTCTTTCCTGAACGTTTCTGCGCACCATAAAGCGTACCAGGACCGCAGTTATAAGAAGCTAAAGCCAATTCCCAATCTCCAAAAAATTCGTGAAGGGCTTTCAAATAACGGCAAGCCGCAATCGTAGCTTTTTCGGGATCCATGCGCTCATCTACGAAGGCATTGATGTTTAAACCGTAAATTTTGCCTGTAAGCGGCATAAACTGCCACAAACCACCCGCACCTGCACGCGAAATAGCTGTAGGTTCGAGGGCAGATTCTACAATAGCCAAATATTTGAGTTCATCGGGCATATTGTATTGTTTCAAATATTTTTCGAAAAGCGGAAAGTAAATATTTTTTTTGCGCAAAATATAGCTTGTGTATTCTCTGCGTTTGACGGTCATATAATCCACAAAAACACGCACTTCAGGGCGGAAAGTAAGCGGAATTTGGGTTTTGAGGGCAGTTAGCCGTGCCGAAACCAATTCATCAGAAACTTTGGGAACAAAATCATAATTAATATCTTGTCCTTCGGCAGCGAGGGTGTGGCAGTTGGGGTCGTAGAATAAATCTTGGCTAATGGCATCTTGGGCTTGGGCGTAGGAGGTTTCGTCCGCAAACCCCTGTAATTGTAAAGGAGCTATGTTTTTTTCACAAAAAGCCATAAACATTTCCAAACCTACAGGATACAAACTTTTGATCAAACTGGTGTCCCTTTGCCGTAATTTAAACCTAATCGTGTCGAAAGGGCGAAAGGCTTGCGGATTTGGAGTTAGGGTGGCGAGGGTGTAAAGCCCTGCACTCATATTGTTTTCTTTGCCTGTTTGTGCCATTGCGAAAGGAATAGCGGCTTGTAACGCTAACCCTACGAACAACACTTTGGATAGTGTAAGTTTCATATTAAATTTTTTTTGAGAACACAGCGAAACAGTGTAATGGGCAAAAGTAAAAAAAAATTTGTCAAAAAAACGAACAGATTTTGATTTTTTTTGACAAATCTTAAGAATTACAGAAAAATTAATGCCAAATACATATTTTTGTCAAAAAAACGACAATGCCTCACGAACTTTCAGAACTTATGCACTATGGCTTCAGGCTGGAAAGAACCGCCAAAAAGATGAAACAGACCTTGCAAAAGCGATTTGCTACGCTAAATGAGGATATTACGGTGGATCAATGGGTGATGCTCGACTGCCTTTACCAAACCGACCGCATGAGTCAGAACGAATTGGCGGATTATACTTTCAAAGATGCCCCAACCGTTACACGCATTATTGATCTGCTTTGCAAAAAAGAATTTACCGAAAGGCAGGAGGATAGTGATGATCGCCGCAAATATAAAGTTTGCCTAACCACAAAAGGAAAAGAATTGGTAGAACGGCTTTTACCAACTGTAGGCGAAGTTCGAAAACAAGGTTTGGAAAGTTTGGAAAAAGCTGATTTTGAACGTTTTATGCGAACTTTAGATACCATTTTTCGCAATTTTGATTAGACAGTTTTCAAACCCCGCAAGGTCTTAAAAAAACCTTGAGGGTTTGATCAAAAAGAGAATTTTTGGCTGTTCCTAATCACCTTTGAATTTGACTGTTTCGGCTATGGGAGTTTTGCCTTCCAACACTTCTTTGAGGCGAGTCTGGAGGCGGAGTTCGCGCTTCGAACTGCCCATTTGGTAGCTTTCATTTAGATAACTTTTTATTTTTCCGCTTGTCCGTATGACGTGCGAATAGCTTGCATTTTGCAGAATTGCCTGTATTTTTGCTTTTTCACTTTCCTCTGCGTTGGTCAGATCAATTACTTTTTTGAGATAAAAAACAGGTAATCGTTCGAGAGTTTGTTTGTAAAAATGATAAACTTCTTGAGGCGAATTACTTTGATCTACATCATTGAGGGCTTGGTTAAGCACCGCTATATCATCAAAAGTAAAACTAACTCCGAATACAAAATTTTGCTGATCGCTAATGGTTTTGACCTCCGAAATGCCTTTGATTTCGCTAAGGCGTTTCTCGGCAAGAGCAAAAGACGAATCCATTTTGGCAAAAGGATTCTGAATCCCTTGTTCGTTTTTGAGGGCTATGGTTATCTGTTCTTTGCTCTGTTTCATATCCAAAACAAGTTTGTATTTCCCATTTCCGCCCGAAGCAATGTCTATTTCTTCTTTGATTTCAAAACAAGCACTTAGGCTAAATACCATCAAAATAAGGCTTATTTGGCTAATTTTCATATTGAATGATCTGTGTAAAAAAATTGTTATGAGGCAAAGATAAAAAATATGGAAGGATATTTTTTGGAAAACAAACTAATTCGTTAAAAAAACGTTTTTAACTAAACAAACAAACAACTTCTTGATTATGAAACTGGGCAAAAAATTAAGCACCCAATTTTGGGTAGTGTGTGCTTCAAGCGTCATTATGGGCGTAGTTACCATGCCCGAACGCGATACGCTTACGGTCTTTGTTGAAAATATTAAAGACTCGAAAGGCAAGATCAAATTGGTGATTTTCAAAGACGAAGAGGGATTTCCCGACAATGTTCACGAAGGATTTATGGTTTTGGAAGAAAATGCAAAGGCAGGCTCTATCAAAGCACAATTCAAAAATTTGCCAGAAGGCGAATATGCTGTGGCAGTTTTTCAGGATTGGAATGAGGATAATAAGCTGAATACCAATTACTTTGGGATTCCTTCCGAACCATTTGCCTGCTCGAACAATCCAGTCCAAAAAATTCGCAAACCGCATTTTTCAGATGCCAAATTCAAGTTTCATATTCGCCAACACAGCATCAAAATTCATTTACATCAGGAATAATCCTCCTCAAAAGCCTCTTTAGGTTGTTCTACGGGCAGGGTAATCACAAATTCCGCACCTTGCCCTTTTTCACTCTTTACTTCTATTTTGCCTTTGTGGCGGTCTATAATTCCGTGCGTAATCGACAGTCCCAATCCCGTACCCTCTCCTACTTCTTTGGTTGTAAAAAAAGGTTCAAAAATGCGTGCTTGCGTTTTCGTGTCTATGCCTTTGCCTGTATCTTTGATACTAACTTGGACTTTTGCATTATTATCAAGTTTGGTTTGGATCGTAATTGTGCCTTGTTTATCAATCGCCTGTATCGCATTGGCGAGAATATTCATCAGGGCTTGATTGATCTGGCTGGACATACATTCGACAAGCGGAATATCACCGTATTCTTTGACAATTTCGATATTATCCCGATATTGGTTACGGAGCATAACCAAAGTAGATTCAATATTTTCATGCAGGTTCGAGGGTTTCATCACATTTTCGTCAAGGCGTGAAAAAGTACGCAAACTTTTTACAATCTCGACCGTTCGTTCTGCCCCATGTTTAATGTGATCGATCATTTCGTCAATATCGGATTGGATATTATCAAAATCGACTTCTTTTTTGAGGCGTTTTATTTGACCAATCAAAATAGGATATTTTTCGGGTTCGGTTTTCTCCAATTCGTTATAACTTCCCAAAACTTCCCGCATATTCTTGATACTCATTTGGAGAGTGTCGATTCCTGCATACACAAAGTTGATCGGGTTATTGATTTCGTGGGCGATTCCCGCCGTAAGTTGTCCCAGAGAAGCCATTTTTTCGGATTGGATCAACTGTGATTGAGCAGATTTTAGCTTTTGTAAAGTTTCGGCTAATTGTTCGTTTTGCTTATTGAGCTGATCGACCGTTTGCTCAAGCATTCTGGACTGCATGGCTATTTTTTTGTTTTTGCCGTCCAAATCCGCATTTTTTTCTTCCAAAGTAATATTTATTTCCTGCAAATAATCCGCCTGTTGTGCCATTTCTTCTTTTTGCTGTTCGAGTTCAGCATTGACAAACATCAAATCCGAATTAATTTGTTGAATGGTTGCCGTCTGATTGGCTATTTCATGGTAACTGTTGGCATTTTCCAAAGCACTTGCCACATACGCACCAAGCCCCTTGAGCAAATCCCTGTGATATTCGGCATACGCATTTTTGGCGTAGCACTGCACTGTAATTACGCCAATGTTTTTTTCATTGGCAATCAAAGGCATATACATCACTGACTGGGGAACATCACCATAAAGTGTTTGGCTTTGTTTGGGGACATAAAGCTGATATTCTTTTTCTAAATCATTGATAAACACTTCTTTACGATTCTTGATACACCAAACCGCCAAGCGATTTTCGTCTTGCATACTTACCAAAAATTCCTGATTCACCTTGCCCGATTGGGTAAAAACCGTTAGCTTGATCTGCTCATTTTCTTCATCATAAATCCCCACACCCAGTTCTTCTGCATTCATCAAGATATTTAAGTTTTCATAAATGCTCTGCATCAAGCCTTTCAAATCAATATGTTGGGAAATATTCTGCCCAATGCGGCTCAAAAGTTTGACATTTTCGTACGCAGAAGCCAATTCTTTGTTCCTATTTTGCAATTCGCCTGTAGCTTTTTGCAATTCCCGCACCATTTCTTGAATATCTTCAGCCAAAAGCCCAATTTCATCGTCAGAATTGATCTGCTGAATATCCGAATAGTCCCTAAACTTAGATTCGATCAAGCGGTGAATCGAGTTGGAGAGTTGAATAATGGGTTTTCCCAAACGCTGAATAATAAAGTACGCCAAACCCACATTCAAACAAATACCTATGACAACAACTAAAATCAGGATCACCATGATCTGCACACTTACCTCTTCAGTGCGTTCCAGAATTTTGTTGTTGATCTCCGTAATCAGCTTTTCGATATCGGACGAAAGTCTATCCAATTCGGCTTTTAGTCCGTTTTGTTGATGAAAACCCAAACGTTTTTCTATTTCTACAATTTTCAAAAAGGATTTTTCATACTCCCCAACTGCCTGCTCCAGTTCCGCGCGAAGCTCCGCTTGAGGAATTTTAGCAATTTGAATCTGTAATACTTTTGTTTTTTCTTTTACTTTTTCAACATAAGCGTATTCTTTTCGAATAAAAAAATCTTTTTCATTTCGCCTAATCTGCAAAATCAAATTCAAATCCAACCTTGCTTCTAAGGCTTTTTCCTCAATAGTATGAATATTGTGGCGCATGAGTCCCTCCAAACCAAAATCCTTAAATCCACGCAACTTTGTCAGGACAACCAAGCTATCAAAAGCCTTGTTAAAATGTTCAAATTCTTTGTTTATAATTTCAATTTTTCCATACACCCCAATAGGGCTAAATTCGTCCGTATGTTTGATTACATCAAGATTGGCAAGAATATCCTCTACCAGCGCATCACGTTTTTGTAAAATATTGCTTTGATTGGTTTTGTAAAACTCTGCATTGATCGACTCGTAACTATAAAAATTATGCTCCATTTGGCTCACTTCTTTTACATCTACATTGAGTTTGCTCAAAACCCGATACACGCGCGAAAGGCGGTCTTCTTTGGTATTGAACCAGAAAACCGCCAAAATCATAAAAGTAGTAACCAAACAAAAAGAAGTCAAGGCAAGCAATAACTTGAATTTGATGGAATTAATATTGACTGCTGAAAATGGATCAAATTTTTTTTTCATAAAATGGTTTTTTGAATACGTTTGCCTTTTATACTCAAAACCTTTAGACCTTGCGGGTTTTGATAATCATTGTTTTACAAATAATACGAATCAGGGCTTTAAAAAGCCCTTTAGGGCTGAAATCTTGGTAGAAAATGAAAAATCATATCTTTTTGAACGCCTTTAGGCGTGAAATATTCCGAAAAATATCCAAGATTTCACGCCTAAAGGCGTTCTTTAAGGAAAAGTACATTTTTTTCTACAAAGATTTCGCACCTACGGTGCTATTTATTTTTGTATACTCAAAACTCTTATAAATTACACATTTTAAAAATTGTAAAATATTGATTTTCAA
>JAAFHK010000004.1:19159-35573 GCA_013297565.1 Cytophagales bacterium | reverse complement strand
CAATTTCTTTGGCTATATACAAACCCAAGCCTGCCGATTTTTCTTTGCTACTTACAAAAGGCTCAAAAATACGAGATTGAATATTTTGAGGAATCCCTTTTCCGTTATCAGCAACGCTAAATATCACAAACTGTGCGTCATCAAAAGTAGTTACTTTGATAATTCCTTTGTCCGTGATGGCTTCGCTGGCATTGAGTAAAAGCCCCAAAAATACTTGGTTGATTTGAGAAATATTGCAGTCGATAAGTGGCAAATCAAGATCAAAATCGGTTTTTATTTCTATTTTTCCCAGAAAACGGCTTCGCAAAATCGTCAATACAGCTTCAAAGTTTTTAGAAAGATCGGCTTGTTTGATGCCTTGTTCGTCAAGCCGAATAAAAGTTTTAAGATTTTGGACAATCTCAATAATCCGATTTACGCCCAACCTGAAATCACCCATAAGCACTTGCGCATCTGCCCAAGCCTCCTGAAGTTCCATTTTAATATACAATTTCTTAATTTCTTCAGGACTGTCTATTTTTTGTACTTTTTGAATATAATACCAGAATAAGCGGGTGCTTTCGTCCAAAAAATCGTAACTTCCTTTCATGTAGTTGATAGGATTGTTGATTTCGTGCGAAATGGTTGCCATGATCAAACCAAAGGCGGCAGTTTTTTCAGATTGTACCAATTGGGCTTGAGTTTTATGCAAATTTTTTACCGTTCTGCCAAGTTCTTGGTTTGTATGGCTTAGTTGCTGGTGGCTTTGGTCTAAGTTCTCTTTTTGTTTCACAATGATTGCTTTAGCTTTTTCTTGCTTGTTTTTTGAAATTAAAATAATAACAAGCAACAAAATACTAAGCATTAGACCTGCAAAAGTCCAGTAATTTATTAATTTTTGTTGATAATTTATTTCTTTTTCTTGTTCAATTTCTATATTTTTTTTATCAAGTTCGCCCTGTATTTCCAAATTTCGCAAAGCTTTTTGCTTTTCAAGACTGAACAAACTATCATTCATTTGTTTGTAAATTTCATAATATTCGAGGGATTTGGCGTAGTTTCCCTGTTTTTTATGAATATCAGAAATTGCCTTGTTCATAAAAGCATACTCACGCAAAGCCCCTATGTCTTGAGCTATTTTCAGTCCTTTCTCTGCCGCATATCGGCTTTGGGCGTGGTCTTTTAGGTGTTGGTAAATAAGCGCTATGCCCAAATAGTTATAAATTCGAGTAAGTTTATCCCCCAATTTTTGGGCGGCAGAATCGCTTTTCTGATAAAATTCTAAAGCCCTACGATAATGTCCTTTATGAGAATATATTTCTGCAATATTGCCCAAGGCCAAGGGGGTAATGTCATTGGCATCAATTTCTTTCTCGATGGCAAGAACCTCATAAAAACAAAATAAAGCACTGTCGTAATTTTTTTGATGGGTATAAATCCCACCTACATTGTTCAGGCTTCTTGCAATACCCGCCCTATTTTGGGCTATTTGGTCTATTTTCAAACTTTTGCTAAAAAATAATAAAGCCTTTTTGGGTTCTTTCTGATTGATATAGATTCCGCCAATATTGGTCAGGCAGTTTGCTATCCCTGCTTTTTGGTCAATCTTTTCGAAAATTTGAAGGCTTTTTTGTTGCATGGCTAAGGCTTCTGGATATTTGCCTTGATAATTATAAATTATTCCTATTTTCATTAAAATTTCGGCTATACTTTGCTGTTCATGTGTTTTTTGGTATATTTCCAAACTTTTTTGGTAATAATCTAAGGATTCTGGATAATTGCCGTGTTTGTAAGCACTCTCGCCTTGTTTTTTCAAACTTAGTGCTTGTTTTTTTGCTTCTTCAGTATCGGCAAATGCTTGCTCCAAATTTGTATTTTGGGGAGCAAGCATTTGTCCCCAGACCACATTGGGTAAGTGAAATAAAAAAACAAAAAGATAAATAAATTTTAGCATTTTTGCGTGTTTCCAAAAATAGTAATTCATGCCCAAAAATATTGCCATATTCGTAAATTTGTGGGCAAATAAACTTTTACATAATCTTGGCAAACTAATTATTTTTATGGAAAAAACGCCTTTCCAAAAAAACTATTTATACATTTCCGCCTATTGTGCCGCCCAAGAACGCTGTCGAAAGGAAGTGCGCGACAAGCTAAAAGAAAGAGAAGTGGAACAGGCTGATATTCAAGCGTTTATTGATCTTCTCGAAGCGGAAAATTTCCTCAATGAGTTGCGTTACGCCCAAAGTTTTGCAAGGGATAAATGCCGTTTTAATAAATGGGGCAAGGTCAAAATTGCCTATGAGTTGCGTTTGCGGCGGATCGGCAAGGAAAATATTGAAAAAGGCTTGGAGAGTATTGATGAGGAATTTTATGAAGAACTCATCGAACATCTTGCCCAAAGAAAATGGGCAGAAGTAAAACGAAAAACCAAAGACAAACAGGCGGTTTATCGATATTTGGCACAGAAGGGTTTTGAAAATGAATTAATTGGTATAATTTTAAAAAAATTGGAATAAAACTCATGGAAAATTTAATTATTCTTGTGCTTTTTATAGCTGCGGTACTTTATCTGGGGCGTTTGTTTAAGGCACAGTTTAGCACCAAAAAGCCTTGCTCGAAAGGCTGTGGCTGTGCGGCAGAATTGAAAAAAACATAAATTTTCTAAATTTTTTTACCAAATAGATAAATTTTGGTAAAGAGAAAATCTTATCATTTGAAAATATCAATTATATTTTTATTTTTGTCCCAAACAGTTTTTTCTTGTTTTTCACACCTAAATCTCATTTGTAAAATGTCAAAAATCAGAGTTGCCATTAACGGTTTTGGGCGAATCGGTCGCCTTACGTTCAAATATTTGACACAAAAAAGCAACGTTGAAGTCGTTGCCATCAACGATTTGACAGATGCCCATACCCTTGCTCATTTGCTCAAATACGATTCGGTACATGGTCGTTTTAATGGTACGGTAAAGGTAGAAGGCGGTAATTTGGTTGTAAATGGACAAACCATTAAGATTGTTGCCGAAAGAGACCCCGCCAAATTGCCTTGGGCTGAACATAAAATCGATGTGGTTTTGGAATCTACAGGACGTTTTGTGGCGCGTGAAGATGCCTCCAAACACCTTAGCGCAGGCGCTCGCAAAGTCATTATTTCTGCTCCTGCCAAAGGAAAAGACGTAAAAACAGTTGTTTTGGGCGTAAATGATGCAGATTTGACCCAAGATGTGGATATTGTTTCGAATGCTTCTTGTACTACGAACTGCCTTGCTCCTATGGCAAAAGTCATAGACGACAATTTTGGGATCGAAAAAGGCTACATTTCGACAGTTCATGCCTATACGCAAGATCAAAACCTGCAAGATGCCCCACACAGCGATCTTCGCCGTGCGCGTGCCGCCGCCCTTTCGATCATTCCTACCTCGACAGGAGCCGCCAAAGCAGTAGGTTTGGTATTGCCGCATCTTTCTGGCAAACTCGATGGAATCGCTTTGCGTGTGCCTGTTCCTACAGGTTCTTTGACGGATTTGACCGTAGTTTTGAAAAAAGAAGCTACTGCCGCACAGATCAACGCCGCTTTGAAAGCCGCCGCTGAAGGAGCTATGAAAGGCATTTTGGAATATACCGAAGACGAAATCGTGTCGGCTGATATTGTGGGAAATCCGCATTCTTGTATTTTTGATGCCAAACTGACTTCCGTTCAAGGGAATTTGGCGAAAGTCGTAGGTTGGTACGACAACGAATCGGGTTATTCGGCACGCACCGCTGACCTGATCGCAAGAATTGGGTAAGTTTGGATTGATTAATTCTAAGAAAAAGCTATTTCTGAAAAGAAGTGGCTTTTTTTTATTTCATTTTTTGCAAAAAAATACCTTACAAACAATAAAACCTATTCTTTTGTAAAAACTTCAATAATATAGTATATTTGTTCAACGTTTTTTCGCAAAATACTCTCTTATGAAACCAATCCTATTATTTCTTTTTTTCCAAATTACTTTTTCGGCTCAAGCCCAATTGGTTGCTCCCAAGTATAGCAATGAATTTTTGGCGATTGGTGTGGGAGCGCGCGCTGCGGGCATGGGCAATGCACAAGTGGCAATAACCAATGACGTAACGGCGGGTTATTGGAATCCTGCGGGTTTGGCAAGTATTCGTTCGCAGTACCAAGCGGCGTATATGCACGCCGAATATTTTGCGGGAATTGTGGCGTATGATTATGCAGGTTTTGCGACCAAATTTGACCAACAAACGTATTTGGGACTATCGATAATTCGTATGGGAGTCGATAATATTCCTGATACACGCTTTTTGATCGAGCCTGACGGCAATATCAATTACCAAAACGTCAATGCTTTTTCGGAGGCTTCTTATGCTTTTTTGATTTCGGCGGCTCGAAGTTTTAAATTCCCAACTTATCCCCAATTCAAAAATGTGCAGATCGGGGCTACTTTCAAAGTGATTCGGCGAACGGCGGGAATTTTTGCCAATGCATGGGGTTTGGGACTTGATCTGGGCGGACAAATGGAATGGAAAGGTTGGCGGATTGGGGCAATGGGACGTGATATAGTCGGGACTTTTAATATTTGGCAGTATAATACGGAAAGTTTTGTAGATGTTTTTTCGGCAACAGGCAACCGCATTCCCCAAAATTATACAGAAGTAACGCTTCCTCGAATTATCATTGATATTGCTCGTCAAATTCAATTTTCTGAAAAATTAGGGCTTTTGATAACCGCAGGTTTGAACAATACCTTCGATGGAAAAAGAAATACTTTGCTCAAAACAAGTTTGCTTTCGGCAGATGTGCAGGGTGGTTTTGAGATGAATTACCAAGAAAAAGTATACATCAGGGGCGGAGTTTCCAATTTCCAACGCTTGGAGGATTTTAATAATCAAACTTACACTTCTACCCAACCTTCTTTTGGTTTGGGTTTTCGCTACCAAAATTTCCTTTTGGATTACGCCCTTACCAATATTGGCAGACAGCCAATAGCCATGTATTCGCACGTTTTTACCCTAAAAGCCGATTTTGAGAACAAAAAAAAGAAAAAATAGCGTATGAAAAAGTTAATATTTTATAGTATTTTATTGCTTTTTGGGCAAAATGTATTTGCTCAAACCGTTTCGAACAATGCTTGGATCAAATACGATCAAGCCTATTACAAATTTTTTACCTATGAAACCCAAAACTATTCGGGCGGCGGTCTGTGGCGAATCAGCCATGCCGATTTACAGCGTTTGGGGTTTGATTTTAATACCAATGCTCGCAATATTCAGGTTTTTTGGCGGGGAAAAGAAATGGCGATTCGGGTGGTAGGTGAAGACGACAGCCGTTTAGATGCCAACGATTATATTGAGTTTTGGGGTAAGCCCAATGACGTGGGTTTCGAACAAGAAATGTATGATTCGCCAAGTTCGGTCAGTCAGCGCTATTTTAGTTTGAACTATCCGCTTAGTTCGTATTTTTTAACTGTAGGCAAGGAGCGCGGCAAGCGCTTTGCACAGATTCCTTACACCAATGATCAAAGCGTCCCAGTTAGCACTACGGTTATCAACCGCAATATTTTTGCTGAAACTACTACAGCCACCTCTGACGGAGCAGTTTATCCTGAAGGGATTCGGGCAAATGAATATTTTAGAGGCAGTTTGCTTTCCAATTTTGCACAAGGAAAGGGATTTTATATTAGCCGAAATCCTGTTGGGACGTATTCATTTCCATTTACCCTTACGGGCTTAGCGGACAGCGTACCCAGTATGAATCTTGGGCTTCGTTTTATGGGTTGGCTGAATGGTACTCCGCATATTATTGATCTTTACGGCGAAAGTAGCGACACGCCCCGCAAACTGATCAAAAGCTATACTTTCAAAAACTACGAAATTTTGGAAATAGATGAGATTTTAAATGATTTTAGGTTCAAAAGAGGGCAAAATTTTACTTTTACCTTCCAAGTTCGGCAGGGACAAGTCAATCTGTGTAATTATAGCCTCAAATATCCACAAACAGCAAATGCCAATTTTACCAATCGGTTCAACCTACAGCCAAACTCTGCCAATCGAACACGCTTGCAGATTGCCAATACTGCCAGCAATGTTGAATTTTTTGATGTTACGGACGAATACAATATCAAACTGATCCAAACCAATCGAGTGGGTTCGGGTTTGGAGGTACTCATTCCTGATACTCGTCAAGAAAGGCGTTTTTATCTAAATACTACCTCTCCCAATGTTCTGCCAAGTAATACCCTCAAAAGTTCTTTGATTCCCTTAGCCACCGATGCTGATTTTATTATTATTTCACACCCCGACCTCATGAAACCCGCAGGCGGCTACGCCGATCCTGTCAAAGCCTACGCCGACTACAAAGCAAGCAAAGAAGGCGGCGGTTTTAAAACTACTGTGGTGGATATTCAGCAAATTTATGATCAGTTTGGTTATGGTGAATATGGGGTTTTGGCAATCCGAAAATACATGGAGCATATTTGGCGAAGTGGTGGAAGACCCAAACATCTTTTTTTGATGGGTAGAAGTTTATCGCCGCGTTTTTTCTATTATTGGAATCTACCCAATAGCCTTTCTTGGGCATTGCGCGATTTTGTGCCTACTTGGGGCTTTCCATGTTCGGACAGCGAAATTACCGAAAGTTTGAATGGTTCGCCTCGCCATGTTTCGGGTATCTCGACAGGGCGTTTGTCTGCTATGACTCCGCTGGAAATTGCCAATTATTTGGATAAAGTCAAAGAATATGACAAAACGCTGATCGAAAATCCCGCATGGCGCAAAAATATTCTGCATCTTAGCGGAGGTTTTACCGTTGGCGAAGCCCGATCCTTCAGGGCGGTGGTTGATGGATTGAAAAATATTGCTGAAAAAGAATTTTTGGGAGCAAATGTTAGCACGGTTGCCAAATCCAATACTGATTACGTAGAAACGATTAATGTGCAAAGAGAATTAAACAATGGGTTGCTTTTGCTGACTCTTTTTGGGCATTCGAGTTCCCAGTTTTCGGATATTGATATTGGTAAGGCTTCCGATCCTGTTTTTGCCTATAACAACAAAGGAAAATATCCCATGATCGTAGCCAACGGTTGCGGTTCTGGCGATGTCTTTTGGAATAGCGCACGAGCCAGCGCCGAAGACTGGATTTCGAGCAAAGATAAGGGTTGCGTACTCTACTGGGCGCACAACCATAACGGTTTTGACAAAACGATGGCGACCTACATGGAAGTTTTTTATCGAACCGCTTTTGCCGACCGCAATTTTATTGCCCAACCCATTGGAGAAATTATAAGGGAAACTAACCGCCGTTTTTTGCAAAACAATAACGATCCGACCTCGATTGCCAACGCCCAACAATTCACTTTGCAAGGCGATCCTTCTTTATTGCTTTTTGGAAAAAATTTGCCAGATTACCAAATTACAAATAATAGTATTTTTGTCAAATCCTTAAATCCAAGAAATCCAAATCGCCCAACGGCTCAAGATGATTCTTTCCAAATAGGGATTGCCATTAGCAATTTGGGAATTTACCAAACCGATTCGCTTTCTGTTTCCATTCGCCGAAGCCTTACAGACGGAACAGAAGAAACCTATCGGCAGAAATTCAAACCCATTACCAATCAGGATACCGTATATTTTACCATCATCAACACCAACCGCATGAAGCAATTAGGCGGCGGAGCAAACCGTTTTGAGGTGAAAGTGGATTCTGAAGAACGAATCATTGAATTAAAAGAAGATAACAACAGGGCTGTTTTGGAGTATTTTTTCCCAAAAAGTCAAGTGATTACGGTTGCACCCAGAGATTACAGCATCGAAAATCAAGAAACGGCTTATTTGATAGCCCAAAATACAAACCCCAATTCGTCCGAACGTTTGTACCGTTTCGAGATCGATACAAGTTTTAATTTTAACAGCCGTCTGAAAAAAGACACGACCATTTATGCCTACACTTCTCCTCAATGGACAACCAAACTACCCCTTGCAGTCGACAGTACGGTATATTACTGGAGAGTTCGCCCTGCACAGTTCCAAACAGACGATGATACCACATGGGCAAATGCTTCCTTTGTGTATATCAAACAAAGTCCTGGCGGCTGGTCGCAATCGCATTTTCACCAATTCCGTCAAAGCACGAATGCGGGGATAGGGCAGGACGAACGAAGCCGAAAATGGAACTTCAGCGCTCCACAAACCAAAATCAAGGCAAAAATAGTAGGCGGAGGGCGTGCAGATTGGGCAGATTTTGTGTTGGAAGTGAATGGTACGGAAATGATCAAAGGAGGGCAGTGCAATCCACAACTTTTACCTGCCAATTTTAATGCTGTTTTCTTTTTGGTCATTGATGGAGAAACAGGCAGACCGTACAATGCCGTAGTAGAGCAAAACCCTGGTACTAATTGTGGTACTTCGGCTTTGGTTTCTTTTGTACGCCAAGATTTTGCGGGACTTTGGTTTGATTCCAACCTCTTTCCTCGCCTCAAAGATGGTGATTACGTGATTATTATGAATAGCCGAAACGCAAACTGGGATTTGTTTTTTAGCCAAGCTCCTAATAGTTTGGCGGCTTTGGGGCTTAGTATGACAAACCGAAAAATAGGATCATCAGGAGCATACCTTGCCGTAGGGCGAAAAGGGGCGGCGGCAAATTCGGCTTTCGAAGTCGGAATCCCCATTACCGAATTGCGTGATATAGAATATACGATCAATCATTCCTTGCGTTCGGGATCAGTTACTTCTACGCCAATTGGTCCCGCTTTGCGCTGGAACAATGTTTTTCGCCGAATCGACACACGTGATAGTCAATCGGAAACTTGGCGTTTGGATATTGTTGGGATCAATCCGAACGGAGTCGAAAACACCCTTTTTACGGACGTAAAAACTGATGCTTTTGATATTAGTAGCATTGATGTTGGGGCGTATCCTTATTTGCGCTTGCGAGCAACCTTGCGTGATGCCGACAGGCTAAGTCCCATGCAACTCAAACGTTGGCAGGTTGTGTTCCAAGAAGTTCCTGAAGGCGTTTTACTTTATGATTCGCTTACTTATCGCGAAAAAAACACCTTAAAGCTGGTCGAAGGCGATTCGGTTAAGATTGGTTTTTATTTCCGAAACGTATCAAATACGGATTTTCCTCGCCCAATCGTGGTTCATTATAATATCATTAACGAATCAGGCGGCGGACGCAACTATTATGACACACTTCCGCCAGTTAAGCGTGGCGAAAATCGTTATTTCTTAGCCAAAATTCCTTCTACGGATTGGATCGGTACGAATCGTTTGCAGGTCTTTGTCAATCCACGCCTACAGCCCGAACAGATTTATGAAAATAATACCGTAGAGGCACGTTTTACGGTTTCGAGGGACAATATTCGCCCAATTCTCGATGTGGCTTTTGATGGCAAACACCTGCTCGATGGGGAAATAGTCCAACCTACGCCCAGCATTGCGATTCAACTCAAAGACAACAACAAAGTTTTGAAGATTATCGATCCAAGCACTTTGGAAGTAAGTTTGCGAAAATGCCCAACTTGTGCCTTCGAAAAAATCAATATTTGGGACAAAACGATTGTGAATTGGCAAGTTACACCCGAAAAACAGCTGATTTTGCAATACAAACCACAAAAACTCGATAATGGAACTTACACTTTGCGAGTCCAAGCCGCCGACCGCAGAGGCAATTTGGCGGGTTTAGAACCTTACCAAATCAACTTTCAGGTCATCAACGAAAGCATGGTTTCCAATTTTTACCCTTATCCTAATCCTTTTTCGAGCAAGGCAAAATTTGTTTTTACCTTAACAGGTAAAGTTCCTGATAAACTCCGAATCCGAATCATGACCATTACAGGAAAAACGGTAAAAACAATTAATAAAGAGGAATTGGGCAATTTACGAGTTGGCAACAACGTAACAGATTACGCTTGGGACGGAACGGACGAATTTGGGGATCAGTTGGCAAACGGCGTGTATATTTACAAGGTTGATATTCAAGACGATACCGAAGAAGTCAAACATTTTGATACGGCAGGCGATCAGTTTTTCAAGAAGGGTTACGGAAAGATTTACCTAATGCGATAAAAAATAAAAAAGGCAATTTCTTACGAAATTGCCTTTTTTATTAGAGTTTATGAATAAACTGTAGCGTACCCTTTAGGGTGCGATTAATTACCTGATTTTCAACAAATTAGAAACACCCTACGAGGGCGTTACGCAAATTATTCATACTCTATTTATTAATAATAATTATGCAACATAACAGGCATCACAAGCATCAAAACGTCTTCGCTTGAATCTTTTTCTTCGGGCAGAAGCAAAGTTGCCCGATTGGGTTCTGAAAACTTCATGCTTATGCTGCGCGAATGCAAACTTCCTAAAGCCTCGATCATATACTTGGCGTTAAAACCAATTTCCAAGTCGATGCCTGCATATTCACAAGCCAATTTTTCGGAGGCTTCATTCGCAAAATCAATATCTTCAGCAGATACGTTCAAAAGTTCGCCATTGACTAATTTCAAACGGATTTGGTTGGTCGATTTATTGGCATAGATCGAAATGCGGCGCAAAGAACTTAATAATTCGGCACGGTCGATTTCCAAAGTACTTTCGTTGTTTAGCGGAATCACGTTTTCATAATCCGGGAAACGTTCGTCTATCAAGCGACAAGTCAAGTCGATATGTTCAAAACGAAAAAATGCGTGTGATTTATTGAAGGAAAGCGTCAAAGGCGAGTCAGCACTTGGCAAACTACGTTTTAACAAACTTAAGGCTTTTCTTGGAATAATGATTGTATTTTCGCTGGCTTTTTCAGCCGCATCGAAGCGGCGATAGCGCACAAGGCGATGTCCGTCTGTAGCTACAAAAATAGCGGCTTTATCAGTAATATTGACGAAAATACCATTCATGGCTGGTTTCATTTCGTCCGTACTGGTTGCGAACAAGCAGTAAGAAATGGCTGTAGAAATGAGTTCCGAAGTCAGCTCAACCGAAGTGGTATCTTTGACTTGGGGAATACGCGGGAAATCAGCGGCGTTTTCACCCGTAAGACGATAGCGTCCATTGTCAGATAGAATCTCAATGGTGTAGGATTCGAGATCAACGGCAAAAGTTACGGGCTGTTCGGGCAAATTCCGCAAGGTATCGGAAAGCATTTTGGCAGGAATCGCCACGCTTCCTTCCTCTACAGTTTCAACTTCCAACTGCGTAGTAATGGTTACGTGCAGATCAGAAGCGGTAACGGAGAGGTTATCACCTGAAAGATTGAATAAAAAATTTTCTAAAATGGGTACAACAGGGTTGCTCGCAATAGCGCCGTCCAGAGCGCCCAAATGCTTTAAAAGCGTTGCGGAGGAAACAATAAACTTCATGTATTATTAATTTTTATTGAAATTACAATTTTTAGACCAGCAAATTTATTTATTAAATATAAATTCGAGGCAAAAATAAGATATTTTTTTGGAAAATTGGATCAATCTATAAAAAAACGAAAACCGCTAAATTTTCGATCAATATTTTTTATATTGGTACGGCAAATTCTTTTTGATAGAAACCTGTAAGGTCTTCAAGACCTTGCAGGTTTGTTTTTCGAACGTTTTAAGGCAGTTTTTGGATAATTAGACCCACTTCCAAGATCGAAATAATTTCTTCTTTCATAGTGTGGCTTACCTCGAAACTGTATTTGCCGACTTCTTCAAAGGTAATTTTTTCCAAAAAAATCATTTCCGTATCACACATATCCCCCATTGCACTCCCTTTCAGTTCACCTGTTTTGCGGTCGCGAATGGGCATAATGTAATTGGCAATTTTTTCTTTGCCCGAAGGTGAAACCATTTTGATCGTAAGGCTAATATCACCATATTCCAATTTACTGCTGTGCCGAAGGGCGATTGTAGCCGAATAAACAGGTTTATTGTCTTTGACCTCAACACTGAAAATACGTGGCTGTGTTTTTTCCCAACGCAACATCGCAATAGATTGGTGTTCTTTGAAAAGCGTGCTGCTGTCTTGACAAGAAAAAAAGAGAACGGCAAAGCATAAAAGAGCTATTTTTTTCATTTTTTTTGGGAAAATTAAATAAGCGGAAAAATACTTCTTTTTCAAACAAACAAAAATAAAAAATCCATTTAGTAGAAAATAAGTTTTTTACCAAAAGAATTAGTTTTTAACGTTTTTGGTAAAATTAATAACGAATAAATGCTCCAAGCAGTTCGGCATATTTTTGGGTTTTAATCTTAACTGTGACATTTTTTTCGAGATCATTTAGCCAAATCAACTCTTGGGTTTGAAGCCCATACTCCGTGTTTCCACAAGAAAACATGGCTGAACCTTCCCAAACGTAGTAGGCAATCGAACGGTAGTTTTCAGTATTTTGGAACTCAAAAAAGCCGTTTTTTTCCATTTTCAGGCTTTCCAAAAAACCGTTTGCTTGTCCTGTAGTCATCAAATTAAAATCCGTAACTTTTCCATAACTTGTACTTTCCCAATCCCCAACGAAATTATCCACCTCAAATTGTTTCATTTCCTTCACATAATGCCCCTTATGCTCCAGTTTCAGCGAACCCCGTAGGATCATCAAAGACCGTTTTACGCCTTCCAAACGGGTAAAAGTAGCACTTTCGGTTTCGATAGTAGCCGTACTCAAACGAAAAATGAAATTTCGGTCTAAATATGTACTATTTTTAGGAAAAATAAGCAGTTGCGTAGTTTTTCCACCCGACCAGATCGTAGGGGAAATGTCGGCTTGGCGAATAATTTGGATTGTGGGCATAATAAATGTGTCAAAAATTAATCATTATTTTATACTGAATAAAAAGTGGTTCTGTACAGCGAACATTCTTGTTCGCCACAAAAACGAACAAGAACTTCGTTTTACGACACAAACCAATTTGGTTTCAGTATATTAAAAAAAAAATGAAAACAAGGCGTGCGTAAAAGTATAAAATTTGCGAAAAAATTGTAATTTTGGGAAAAAATAATCTCCTAATGCAAGGACTGATCATGCGAACTACAGGTTCGTGGTATGAAATAAAAGCCGAAAACGGCACAATCTACAAAGGGCGTTTGAGGGGCAAAATGAAACTCGGCGGTATCAAAGCCACAAACCCGATTGCCGTAGGTGATAGGGTGGAGTTCGAAATGGAAAATATTGATACTCAAACTGTTGCGATCTATCATATTCTCGAACGTGATAATTATTTGGTGCGCCAATCGGTTCATAAAACGGCTCATATTCATATCATTGCCGCCAATCTCGACCAAGCCATGTTGGTCGTTACGCTTGCCATGCCTCGAACCTCGCTGGGTTTTATCGACCGTTTTTTGGTTACTTGTGAAGCCTACAGTATTCCTGTTCTGATTGTTTTCAATAAACAAGATTTGCTTTCCGAAGTTGAAAAAGAGGAATTGGAAAATATCCGTAATTTGTACGAAAGTTTGGGTTATCGGACTCTGGCGGTTTCGGCTTTGCAAGATGAAAATTTTTCGGATTTGGAAAAACGCTTGTATAGGAAAAAAACGCTAATTGTTGGGCATTCAGGCGTAGGAAAATCGACTTTGCTCAATCGCCTTGTGCCTGATCTGGCTTTGAAAACAGGTGAAATTTCCAATTTTTCGGAAAAAGGAAAACACACAACCACTTTTGCTGAAATGTTCGAAGTCAAAGAAGAAACGTATTTTATTGACACACCAGGAATCAAGGAACTGGGTTTGTTTGAAATGGAAAAAGCCGAAATTAGCCATTATTTTCCCGAAATGCTGAAATTTTTGAACCAATGCCGTTTCCCAAATTGTACGCACCTGCACGAACCGAACTGTATGGTTTTGGAAGCTCTCGAAAATGCCGAAATTGCCCAGAGCCGTTACAGAAGTTATATCGGTATGGTTTTCCAAGACGAAATGGACAATCGGAAATAAAAAAATTTGACTACATTTGAAAGTATTTTTTCTCTAACCTTTTTAATCCATGATTTATGAAAAAATTTAATTTGGTTTTTTTGTTTGTATTTTTTATAGGAACAGCCGTTTTCGCCCAAAATACCTCGATAGGTTTGAGGGCAGGTTTGAACGTATCCAACATCAATGATAGCGAGGCTAAAAGTATAATTGGGGCTAATTTTGGGGCATTTATCAACCGCAGTATTCACCCAAATTGGGGCATTACAGGCGAACTCAATTTTACGATGAAAGGTAACCGTCATGCGGCAAGTAATGCAACTCACGATACACGCCTGAATTATTTGGAAGTACCTATTTATGTCAATTATTTTTTCCTAAAACAGGACAGCAAAATTCGCCCAAAACTGTTTGCAGGTGG
Source organism: Cytophagales bacterium (assembly GCA_013297565.1). Classification (GTDB taxonomy): domain Bacteria; phylum Bacteroidota; class Bacteroidia; order Cytophagales; family Thermoflexibacteraceae; genus JAAFHK01. The sequence goes on along the minus strand of JAAFHK010000004.1, from coordinate 21,293 downwards.
TTATGGTTCGTATTTGATGACTGCCTCCTATCACGGAAATGATATTAAAAATACAATCGAAAATATTGATTACGGCATTTTGTTTGGCGGAGGTTTGCACTACAGTTTAGGTGGAGGAACTTGGTTGATTTTTGATGTGCGTTATGGTTTGGGTTTGGCTGATATAACAAAAGCCACTTCTGCCAATGTCCAAAACCGCAATCTGTCGTTTAATATTGGCTATAGTTTTCCTTTGGGAAATACGGAGTAAATAAAATTGTAAGCAAACCTAAAAATTCCTATGAACCGCTATTTTCCGTTCCTACTTGTATTTTTCTTTTTTTGCCTTGCGGCACAAGCCCAAAATTATTTTACTTTGGGCGGAAAAGGAAATGATTTTTGCCAAGATATTCGCAAAGATGCTGATGGTTATGTTTATATGGCTTTGGCTTTTTCGGATTCTATCGATCTCGATCCTTCGCCTACGTCCCAACGTTTGGTAGCAAGCAAGGGCGAAACAGATATTGCAGTAGTCAAACTTGACCGACAAGGTAAATTTATTTGGGGTTTCAGCGTAGGCAGTACGAAAGTCGATATGCCTTTCGCTTTGAACCTTGATGCCAATAAAAATATTTACATAGGCGGGTATTATTCTGATATTTTCGATGCCAACCCCCTGCCCAATACGGCTAATAACCTAAGCCTTTCGGGGGTTCGAGATGGTTTTATTGCCAAATACGATTCCGAAGGGCGCTATGTATCGGCTTTCAAAATTGGTGGAACTTCTGACGATGCAGTTTCGGATTTTGCTATTGATGCAAACGGAACTTTGTATGTGGGTGGAAAATATAGCGGAATAGTTGATTTTGAGCCAAGTACGGCGGTAAGGAATTTGACGAGTAGAGGTTTGGGGGATAGTTTTTTGGCAAAGTACAATGATCAGTTTGTTTTGCAGTGGGCAATGAGTTTTGGCGGAACGCTTGATGACGTTCCTGAAGGAAATAATGTGGCTGTGGCTTTGGATCAAAGCAATAATGTTTATCTCTACACCCTTTTTGCTCAAAATATTAACCTTAGTCCGCTTGACGGGCGTAGTAATACTTTTAACAGAGCGCCTGATAGCCTAAACGCTTTAGTTTCCAAATATAATTCGAGTGGGAACTATATGGCAAGTTTTTATATCAGCAGTCCTCGCCGAATGTACACTTCTTCGGGTGGAATTACAATTGATGGGCAGGGAAAAATCATAATTACAGGTGCTTTCCAAAATACAGCCAATTTTAATCCTTCAGTTACAACCACTGTAGTCAATACTACAGGGGGACGTGATATTTTTGTTGCCAAATATGCCAATAATTTGGCTTACGAATGGGCAGTGCAAGCGGGGGGAAGCGAGGACGATCAAGGCACAAAAATAGCCCATGACAGAACCAATAATCTGGTCGTTACAGGTTTTTACAGGGGAACAGCCCTCTATAGTGGCGGTAATAACTTATTGACTACCAATTCTTTGAGTGCGGCGGGTTCGGCAGAAATGTTCCTTGCCAAATACAGTTCTTTTGGAAGTATAATATGGGTGAGGGCGTTGGGGGCAAATACTGAAACCAAGCAAATCACTTCAGGAATGGCTCTTGCGATTGATGGTTTCGAAAACACTACAGTAGGAAGCAATTATTTTGGCTCGCCTTTAGTAGATAGGAACGACTGGCAAACAAAAATTTCCAATCGAGGAGCTTCGGATATGGTGGTAAGCAAAATAGACAAAAACGGACTGCTGTTTCAAGATAACACCTGTAGGGGTTCGAGAAACGTGATCAAACTGGCAGGAGATACGGTGCTGTGTGAAGGTAGTTTTACACCTGTCAAAATTAATTTTGGGGTGAATGATGTTTTTAATGTTCAGTGGCAGGAGTCGGCAGATGGCAAGGGCTTTAATAATTTTGGGACGGTTACGACCAATACCCAAATTCCCATTACAGTTTTGACAAACAAAAACTTTTATAGAGCCATTTTTATTTGTACCAATCCAAAAGACAACGACACCACAAGCGTTCATTTTGTAAAACCAAGCAGTTTGCGCATTGATGCGGGCAAAAATCAAGAAATCCAAATAGGTGATCAGATCAAAATAGGCGGAAACCCGACCGCTACAGGT
>JAAFHK010000004.1:12861-19149 GCA_013297565.1 Cytophagales bacterium | reverse complement strand
CGCGAAGTCCTCTGGACAGATTTAACATTGCCAATCCCAGTTTCATTGCCCAAAACGAAGGAGTGTTCGAATTTACCCTAACGGCTTCGGATACAAATTGTGTAATTGTCAAAAAAGTAACGATTACAGTTCTGTCGCCGCTTGATGCCCAAAATGACCAAATAGAACAAAGTTTTAAACTTTACCCGAATCCTGCTCAAAATCAGGCAGTTGCCGAATTTTATATGCCTTACTACAGCCCTGTGCGAGTTTCGATCTTGGATTTGAAAGGGCGTGAAGTCCAAAATCTTGTCGAGCAAAATATGGGAATCGGGCAACACAAAATAGACATACGCACCCAAAAATTAGCCCCACAGGTCTATTTTTTGCGTATTTCGACCGACCGCCATGTGCTTACACGCAAAATTGTCTTGATGCCTTGATCTGAAATTTATTTTTAGGATACGAGGAAAAAAGAAATTCCAAAAGTTTTTGGCTTTTGGAATTTCTTTTTTCCTTTTTATTAAAGTTTATGAATAAGTCTGTAGCATAGACTTTTTCTGTGCCAATAAGCTGATTTTCAATGTTTTAGTAACACCCTAAAGGGCGTTACGCAAATTGTTCATAAACTCTATTATTTCAAACTACCAATCATTTCCGAAGGAACAACCCACTGGTCGTACTGTTCGTTGGTCAGTAATCCCAAAGCAATAGCCGCTTCACGCAAAGAACTATTTTCTTTATGTGCTTTTTTGGCAATTTTGGCGGCATTTTCGTAACCAATATGCGTATTTAGCGCGGTTACAAGCATCAAAGAATTTTCTACGTTTTTGGTAATATTGGCATAATTAGGTTCGATTCCTATAGCGCAGTGTTTGTTAAACGAATCGCAAGCATCGGCAATAAGACTTGCCGCCATAAGGAAATTGAAAATAATCATGGGTTTGAAAACATTGAGCTGGAAATGTCCATTCATGCCTCCGATCGAGAGAGCCACATCAAGCCCGATCACCTGTGCGCAAACCATCGTAATAGCTTCGGATTGGGTAGGATTTACCTTGCCTGGCATAATGGAAGAGCCAGGTTCGTTTTCAGGGATCAAAATTTCCGAAATCCCGCAACGAGGTCCAGAAGCCAAAAGGCGAATATCACTGGCAATTTTCATGAGGCTGACTGCCGTCTGTTTTAAAGCACCCGAAGCCCCGACTATAGCGTCATGCGTTGCTAAAGCTTCAAATTTATTGGGAGCAGTACGAAAAGGCAAATTGGTCAAACCAGCAATTTTTTTGGCAACCAGCACGTCATAACCCTTGGGTGCGTTTAGCCCTGTTCCTACAGCCGTTCCGCCCAAAGCGAGTTCGGCAAGATGATCAAGGGAATGTTCGATAGCCTTATAAGCATAATCGAGTTGGGCTACATACGCCGAAAATTCCATGCCTAAAGTAAGCGGAGTAGCGTCCATGAGATGCGTCCGTCCTATTTTTACAATGTCCCTAAATGCCTTTGCTTTTTGGTCAAGCGTGTTTCGCAACTCCTTGATTTTGGGCAAAGTATGATGAACAATTTTTTCGTAAGCCGCAATGTGCATAGCGGTTGGAAAAGTGTCATTTGAGGACTGGGATTTATTGACATCATCGTTGGGGTGAATCGCTTTTTTGGCATCTAATAAATTTCCACCTGTAAGCACGTGGGCGCGGTTGGCAATCACTTCATTGAGATTCATGTTTGATTGTGTTCCAGAACCTGTCTGCCAAACGACCAAAGGAAACTCCTCATCGAGCTTTCCTATCAGAATTTCCTCACAAACTTTTGCAATTAAGTCCAATTTTTCTTTTGGCAAAACGCCTAATTCGTGATTTGCTTGGGCAGAGGCTTTTTTGAGTGTTGCAAAAGCCCTAATGACCTCGATAGGCATACGCTGTCCGCCAATCGTAAAATTTTCCAACGAACGTTGGGTTTGCGCACCCCAATAGCGTGTAGCGGGTACTTTTACCTCGCCCATGGTGTCTTTTTCGATCCGAAATTCCATAGAGTTTTTTGTTATAAGGATTATTGCTTCTAATTATATTAGCCTTTTATAGGTATTTCGCACCTACAAATTTTATGGTAAATATATAAAAAATTGGTAGTTGTCAAAAAGTGTTGATAACATAAAACTAAGCATAAGATTTTGTAATTTTGTTAATCACAGACCAAAAGAATAAAACTCATGCTTAGTACCACAAAGATAGAAAAATGTTCCCAAGTTTGCGTGAAAATACTGTTAAAAATGGTAGGTTTGTAGAGAAAAATCATTTTTCCAAATCAAACATATTTCCGATCAATTTTTTGCTTTCAAAATCTTTCAAGATTTTTTCTTCCAAAGGCGTGCGTTTGATGATGGGGTTGTTTTTCCAAAAAACCGAATCGTAAGGGATTTTTCGGATTTTTTCCAAATCTTTAGTTTTTAGTGTCAAATCCTTGAATCCATTGCTTTTCAGCGTATTATCGTACTCATAGAAAAACAAAGTCGATTGGATTTCTGCATTTTTTCGAGTACCTGTAGCCGCATTGATAAAATCCATCGAAGTTTCGACCTGATAGCGGTCTATTAGCCAATTCCCTTGCTGATTCAGTTTTCCATACACATCAAAGGTCAAGGTCTGATTTTCCACTTTTACATTTTTGGCTGTATTCACACCTTCTGAACCCAAAAAATAAATAGCTTTTACACGATAAATCCAATAATTTTTCGTATCAATGTATAATTCTCCTTTTCCCACCTCGTAACCTCGCCCTTTTTTAGGGAAAAAAGAAATGATTGCTATTTCTCGATCCCCTTGTCTGATCCACGTTTTCAATTCGTACTCATAATATTCGTGTGAAATTTTGCCAATCGGCAAAGCTAAAGCCTTTTTATCTAATTTTTTGCCATCACTAAAAAAGCGAAAACCACCGCCCAAATAAGAAAAATTAGTAAATTGGAACATCGGATCATCAAGTGTGCCTTCCACTTTGCCGTACCTTGCATTGCTGATTTTCCACGCCTCGACGCCTTTTGTCGAAAATTTTGCTTCATAAAATACTTCCTGAAGTTCGTTATATTCTTCCCCATTTTTGGTTTTTTGGCGGTAAAAGACTTTTCCATACTGTGTGTTTTTTCTTTCTTTTTTGGCTTTTTCGTAGGCGTTCGCTACCAATTTTTTGGCGTAATCAGAATCGCCGCTAATTGCCACTTCGTTCAACATTTGCGGCGAGAGTGTCAGTTTGATCGTGAGGCTTTCCGTATTCTTAATCGTTATGATCTTTTTCTCATAACTAATGTGTGAAATCACAATATTTTGCGGAAAATTGGGTATTTCCAAGACAAATTCACCCTCTATGTTGGTAGCAGTGCCTTTGTTTTGGTTTTCGAAAAATACACTGGCGTAAGGAATTCCTTCCCCGCTTTCTGCATCAACTACTTTGCTTTTGAAGATCGTTTGGGCAAAAATTGAAGTTTCAAATAGTAATAAAGTAATAAAAAAAGTGATTTTTTTCATAATAAATAAACTGGAAATAGGTTTGTTCGTAAGATAATAATTGTACGTTATTTTTGAAAAAATTTTTCGTTTTTTTCTACATTTGGTTAGAACTTTGCAAACCTGTATCAAGGTTTTGGGTAGCTTTTAGCAAATATACTCAATCAAATGTGGTTCTGTAGGGCGAACATTCTTGTTCGCCACAAAAACGAACAAGAACTTTGTTTTACGACACAAACCAATTTAGTTTCAGTATAATCCAAAAATCTCTTAGCTTTGCCTTTAAGATCATGGTTATAGCACAAAAAATAGGCAAAATAAATTTCATGCGCTTTTCTTACAAACGAATGGGTTTTGTCAAACTCTATACAGGCTTCCTGATCGTGATCGGGCTATCGTTGGTGGGCGCGGTCTATAGTTTTATGACTGCCAACAAAGACAAGGAAATTATTGGCAGTGTAAATCAAAAATTTCTGCCTTATTTGGAAGATTTGGAACGTTTCGACTTGCTTTTCGTCCAATCCAAAATGTACATTACCAACTGGGTTTTTCTCCAATATAGCGAAAGGGACAAAGCGGAATTGAAAAAAATACACGCCGAAAAATACCCTGTTTTGAAAAGAGATTTGGAAAGATCTGTCGAAAATCTTGCCCAGTTTTCTTTTGATGACACTTATAAGGACAAAGATAGCCTTGCCCAAATTTTCAAACGTTTCGAACGCCTGCTCCAAACGCAAAAGGAAATCATGCTTCTCTTGCAAAATTTTGATGATTACCAAAACCCTCAAAAACTCCTTTCTGCCGAAGCCATCATAGAGGAGCAAATCCTCCCCCAAACAGATACGCTTCAGGTACTATTGGACAGTGCGGTCGAAATTAACAAAAAACGAACACAAAACATGGCGGAGTATGTCAAAGAATCCCTAAACGTCATTACGCTTTTAGTGCCATTTATGAGTGTGCTAACCTTGCTTATTTTGCTCCTTTCGGCATTTTATATTTATTCGGCGGTTACTTTGCCTGTGGTAGAAGTCAAAACCCAACTCGAATACCTGTCAAAAGGTGAGGTTAAAACCTTAGCAACCATTAATACTTATGAATTGACGATTTCGGAAATGGTCGAGGCTTTACGGAATTTGCACGCAAAACTGCATTTGACAGCCAAATTTGCCCAAGAAATAGAATCGGGAAATTTTGCGGCACAATTCGCACCGCACAGCAAGCAGGATCAGTTGGGCAATTCTTTGTTAGAAATGCAAAAAAGCCTCAAGGCTTATGCTGAAGATATGGAATCGCAGGTGGCAGAACGTACGCAAAAGATTTTGGAAAAAGAACAGGATTTGCAAATTGCCTATGACGAATTGCAGGTTTCGGAGGAAGAAATCAAACAATACGCTGAAGAACTCTTGATTACGAATGAACAATTAGAAGAACAAAGTAAAAAAATATTCAAGCAAAACGAAAAAATCATAGACAGTATCCAATACGCCAAACGGATACAAACGGCAATTATTCCGCAAAAAGAAGAGTTGGATCAGGCTTTTGGTGAAAATTATTTTGTTTTTTTTCGTCCAAAAGATATTGTTTCAGGTGATTTTTATTATTTCCGTACCATACAAAACAAAATGGTGATTTCGGCTATTGACTGCACAGGGCATGGTGTTTCGGGGGCATTTATGAGCATTATTGGTTATACGATCCTCAACAATTTGATGAGTCAAGGTTTGGTGCAAGCCAATATGATTCTGGATAATATGCACTTGGAAGTGCGAAAAATGTTGAAACAAGAAAAAAGTAATGCTCAAGTGCAGGACGGCATGGAAATGACACTTTGTATCATCGATCCGCAAAACTCAAGCGTAGAATATGCTGGGGCAATGAATCCGCTTTTTATGGTTCAGAATCAAATACTTAGGACTTACAAAGCGACCAAACGACCCATAGGCGGCGCGGAAAGGGGCGAAATAAGACATTTTGAAAGGATAAGTTTTGACTATTCAGAAAATCCGATCACCTTATATTTGGCAACGGACGGCTTGCAAGACCAGTTTGGGGGCGAGGAAAACAAAAAATTTATGCCCAAGCGGGTTCGCGAACTTTTCGAATCGATTCAGCACTTGCCGCTTACCAAGCAGAAAATCATGGTAGAAAAAACTTTTGAGGACTGGCTCGGGAATCGGGATCAGATTGATGATGTTTTGTTGATGGGGATTAGGTTGGAAAAACAAAATTAGAAAATATGGATAACGTGAGTTTGGGATTATTTTTGTGCATTTTGGGCAAAATAAACAAGGGTTTATTGGGATAGGACTTACGCATAATCAAGAGTTTATAAAAATAACATTTTTTTCAAAAAATGTTATTTTTGAGCAATTACGAGCAAAATGCGTAAGTCCTAAAACTTAGCTTTTCATAAAAAATATTTCAAAAACATGAATTATACCCTTACGCGCCGTCCGCGCCGCAATAGGCAATCGGCGGCAATTCGGAATTTGGTTCAGGAAAATACGCTTTCTGTCCATGACCTCATCTTTCCGCTTTTCCTTACCGAAGGAGCAAAATTGAAGATTCCTATTGGTTCTATGCCCTCTATTTTTCGTTTCAGTCCCGATCTGCTTTTGGCAGAGATTGATGAATGTATCGAATTGGGGATCAGGAGTTTTGCCCTTTTTCCGCATTTGGCGGAAGAAAAAAAGGATCATTTGGCTATTGAGAGTTGGAATCCTGATGGGCTGTATTTGAAAACTATCGAAATGGTCAAAAAACGTTTTCCTGAAATATGTCTTATTTCGGACGTGGCAATGGATCC
>JAAFHK010000004.1:0-12851 GCA_013297565.1 Cytophagales bacterium | reverse complement strand
GCATGACGGCATTGTTGAGAATGGAAAAATTTTGAACGATTTGAGTTTGGAAATTTTGGCAAAAATGGCGCTTGCCCAAGCCCAAGCGGGTGCGGATATAGTTGCTCCTTCGGACATGATGGACGGACGGGTCGGGTATATTCGTCAATACCTTGATAATGAAGGTTTTACAGACGTAGCGATCATGGCTTACACCGCCAAATACGCCAGTGCTTTTTACAATCCCTTCAGAGATGCCTTAGATTCTGCTCCGCGTTTTGGGGACAAAAAAACCTATCAAATGAATCCTGCCAATTCGAAAGAAGCTATTTTGGAAGCCGAATTAGACTTTGCAGAAGGGGCAGATTTTCTCATGGTCAAGCCTGCTTTGCCGTATTTGGATATTATTCGGCAATTAGCCGACCGTTTTCACGTACCCATCGCCGCTTATAACGTGAGTGGTGAGTACGCTATGATCAAAGCCGCCGCCGAAAAAGGCTGGTTGGATAATACCAAGACCATGTTGGAAGTTTTGATGGGAATCAAGCGTGCAGGAGCAAAAGTTATTTTGACTTATTTTGCTAAAGAATACGCAGAGTGGGCAAAGGAAAAATAAGTTTGGAACAAAATGTATAAAAAAATTCTAATTTAGCGCGTATTTTGTAAGCAAGCATACAAAAGAAGGCTTTATGAACCAATTTTTTCGAATTTTACTTCGTTATCGTATTTTTATCACTTTCCTTGCGCTCGAAGTGGTATGTGCCGCTTTGATAGTGGAAAACAACCGCTATCAAAGTGCGGCGTTTTTTACCAATGCCCATCATTTTTTTGCTCGCATTTACAGCATCAATAGCAGTGCTACGCAGTTTATTGCGCTGGGGAACGAAAACCAAAAATTGCAACAAGAAAATGCGTATTTGAAAACCTTGATCAACTCGATTCAGGTCAATGATCCCAATTCGGGCATTCTCATGTCCCAGAATTTCATTCCCGCCAAAGTAATCGACAACTCGGTTATGCAGGCAAACAATTACATCATTATAGACAAAGGAACAGACGATGGCATACGTCCTGGCATGGGCGTGGTAACTAACGGCGGCATTGTGGGCAAAGTCAAATCCTGCTCTCGACATTTTTCGACCGTTTATTCACTCCTAAACACCGCTTTTAGTGTTTCTGCCAAAATAAAAGGCACAACGACCAATTCAGGACTTTGCACTGCCAAGTGGATCGACCCTGCTGACCCAACAACCGCCCATTTGATCGATATTTCGCAACATACCATTTTGAAAGAAAAAGATACGATCACCACTTCGGGTTACAGTGGCGTGTTCCCAGGAAATTATATGATCGGGGTGGTTCGCAAAATTAGCATTGATGAAGCAGATGGTAAGAAGGACATTGCGATCAAACTGACAACTAATTTTAGCAATTTATCCTACGTTTATGTTGTTAATGGCAAAAACAGAGAGGAATTGGATTCTTTGAAAACAAAACTTAACGAAACAAGCAAATAAAACCAAACCATGAACCAAAATTTGATAAGTTATTTGATCAATTTCGTGATCTATTTTATTCTACAAGTTGTATTTTTGCACCATGTAACCCTTTTTAATACCGCCTTTTGCTTTGTTTATGTGAGTATTTTGCTTTTTATGCCCTTCAATATAGGCACTATTCCGTTTATGGTTATGGGATTTGGGCTTGGCTTACTGGTCGATTTTTCCTACGGAACTATAGGTATTCATGCGGCGGCTTGTGTGCTGGTATGTTACGTGCGTCCCTATATCATCAATAATATAGAACCAATTAGCGGTTATGATGGCAATTCGCGCCCGCTTTTGCGAGTCATGGGCATGGCTTGGTTTAGCCGTTACGCTTTGATTATGATTGGGATTCATCACACCCTTTTGCTCCTCATCGAGGTAGGTAATTTTTCCCTCTTTTTTTCAACCCTTGCCAAAATTGTTTTTAGTATAGGTTTTACCTACGTGGTGATTTTGCTTTTCCAATACGTTTTTCATAGTAGTAAAGGAGGAAGGTAAGATTTTACTTTCCAATTTTTTTCATTTTGTCCCTAATATTTTCCCATTTGGTTTTTGTGCCACGTGGCGGGACAACTTTTGAGTTCCATTCGATAGAATGAAGCATGACCATCATATCTTTTTTGACAAAATCGATCACAGGAGCAAGCGAATCGTTTTGCAAGGAAGTCGGAAAATAGAGATCGATTCGCAAGAAATGATCGGTCGAATCGGTTACATAAAACTGTAATTGGGTAGGAATTTCGCCCTCAAGTTCAAAAATTGCCGCATTTAAGCCTTTTTCCGTTTTCAAAATTGTTTCCTGAATCGAATACGCCTTGATGGTATGCCGTCCTGCCAAATTGTGCGAATCATTGACCAACTCCATAAATTGCTGTTTATTTCCAATCCTTTTGTACGAAATATCCAAATTGGCAGTAAATTGTGGGTAATACACTTCCGCCCAATAACGTTCCGCCAAATTTGATGTGTCGTTTAAAAGTTTGGCATGGGCAGAATATCGGAAAGTATAAGGAAAAGTATCGGGCAGACTCACATATTCGGCTTTTGGCAAAGAAAGACGGTGATACCCGCGCGGTTTGGGCGTAAAACCCTCGTCTTCGTTTTGGCAATTTGTTAAAAAAAAACTAAAAAATAGCGTTAAAATTAAATTTAAGGTCAGTTTCATATTGGAATCTATTTTTGGAAGCAAGCGGATTTTGATATTTACATTACCACAAATCTACCCAAAAAATTGTTTTCTTTTGTTTTTCAAAAAAAAATATCTTTTTCGTTGTGTTATTTTATCTATATTTGTCTATACACTTACGTTTAAACCTACTATACCTGATCTTTTTTAAGCAACTGATTATCAATAGATTGTGTTTTTATTTGTATTATTTTTGATAAAAAATCCAAGGCTCTTGAGATATGTTCTTCGTTTTTTTTCTCTTTACCTTTGAGGACTTTTCGAAGAGCATCTAAGCCATTTCGGAAAAAACTTTTCGATTTGTATTGGTGTTTTTTTGTTTTTATTTTCTTTACTTTTTGGTGTAAGAAAATTCCTAAATTTACACATAAAGCAAGGGCAAAACTAAGAAAAACAAGCATCTTTTTCATCTTTTCCATGCTTTTCAAATGGCTATCTTCTAAATCAAACCATCGAGCTTTTAAGGACTGAAAACACACCGCAATAGACCATCTATGCCGATAAATACTCCCCAAACTCTTTGAGTATTCGATCCCCAAAAGAAATAAATATTCGTCATTTTCTAATTTTCGTATATAAATATTACATCGAATACCATCTACGATACAAGATTGATAATAACGTTCTACTGGTATTTTCAATAAATCTATAACTGAATAAATTTGACCATTTTGTAATTCAATAAGGTGGCTTTTGGGTACTCGCATACAAAAAGGTATTTTATTGATAGTCAAATATTAAGCCATTTATTTCCTATAAATTCTCGATCCCCAATCACACAAGCTATCCGATCTTTGCCTAACAAATGTAGGCATTTTTCTAAGAGATCGATTCGATCTAATGCGGCACTATTTCCATTTTTATTGTCCAATAATTCCCAATATAAGGGGATACCTATTCCATGTAAACGAGCAGTAATCATCAAAATATTACATTCAAAAGAACCAAACTCCCAATTTGTATGGTCTATACAAAGGGCTAATTTTCCTTTGGGCATCAAGACTAATAAAATCGAGGCAATTTGATCATAATCAAAAGAAAAATCAGTAAGAAAAGCCTGAAGTCTGCGTTCCGTAGATTCTAATTAGCCTCGCTTTCTATATGTAAGTAAATTTCATGTAATTGAATTTTTCTGGCTTCCAAAATTGCCAAAATAATACTCAATATAAATTTTTTTCTGGCTAAATTTTCTGCCATTTGTAAAGGAAGAAAAATGTCCTTAATTTTGCTCCGAATTTTAGTGTTCATAAAAAAGCCTTTTTTTTTGGATGTGGAAATACAAAATTAGGCTTTTTTTATTTTTTACCCACTAAAAATGATCCTGTACAATAGTTTTGTATCGTCCGCCAAAATTTTAAAAAACGAATAAAGGTGCCAGAGGAAACCTTTTTCCCCTGTTTCCCGTTCAAATTCGGCTTGGGCGCTTTGCGACCTTTGGCGATGCTTCGTTGATGGAGTCCAAAACAGCCTCCCGATTTTTTTTCGGGGTCAAGAAGTGCTTTTCGCCCCCGCCCTTTCTTGGTTCGTAAGCCTTTTATACCTTCGTTTTTATAGCGAGAAACCCAGCGAATTCACGCTGTTTCGTGTCCATTTTCAAAATAGCAGCTACGTCTTTGGATTTCCTATTTTCTGATTTTAACAAAATCACATGACAGCGTTTGCGAAAGGCATGGTTTGTTCCGCTTTTGTAAGCTTTTTCCAAGTCCAATTTAGCTTGTTCGTCCAATTTTGGTGTATTTAGCGTCCCATGTCGCAAAAATACGAAAATAAAAATAAACCTACCTATTTATACAGGGTTACTTATGGATAATTAACCGTTTTTTAGCAATTCGTAGCTAAAGGCTACGGCTAATAATTTGAAAAATGATCAATAGGCGTAGCATTTATGCTACAGAAAAGATTGTTTTAGAAAAAGTTCGCCGTTGTCCGTGTCCTTACGGACGACCTATCGAGCAAGTCGTCCGTGAGGACACGGACAACGGCAGGGGGATTATTTTTTCAACAAAATAATGACAAAAACCGCCAATGCCAATAGACTGATTCCTGTTGCCAATCCCAAGATAAAATTTCGATCAAAAATTTCTTTTTTCGGGCTATTTTCATCTCCAAAATGGAAATTATTGATTTCTTGTTTAAGAAAAATAGGCTTTTCTGCTTTTTTTGGGGCATTTTCCAACTTTGTTTCGATTGGTGAACCTACAATTTTCTCCACTGGTTTTGGTGGATTTTCGACTATTTTTGTAAAATTTTTTTCAACATCACCTTCATCTAAATAAGTTGCAACTTCTTCACCAAATTCCAATACGTTTTTCCTAATTTGAGATTTTTTACGTCGAATATCATCTTCAGATAGTATTGAACGATTTTTGCAAAAATCCCTGTAATCAGCCTCGATCAAAACAATAGTTTTGCGATCTTCTTCATTGAGATTTGTTTTCGATAAACCTACGATAGCTTCTCGAACTTGGTTATTTTTAACCATGACTTGAATTTTTTCAATCAATTTTTGATTCATAATTTCTGATGTTTTTTTTAAATTTAAAAAAAGCCTTTTCGGGCTTTCCTTGCACAAATTTACGAAAACGCCAAATTTTCCGCTAATTTTTTTATTGCGGAGTTTAGCCAAAATTTAGGACATTATTTTCTTATGATTTTTCTTTCCAAACTACCCATATTTTATTTTTCCAAAAAAGCAAAATGTATTTTCTCTTTTTTTCCGTACATTTGCTTGTATCTGTAGCATAAGCTTCAGCCTGTGCCAAATACAAGCAGGCTAAAGCCTACGTTACAAAATTTCCCTCAAAAACCCTAAAAATTCATTCAATATGACAATCAGAAATCTTACTTTTTCCGTTCTTGTGCTTGCCTTTGTGGTTTTTGCGATTGCCTGCGGGCGTTGGGGCAAAGAGGCTCTTTCTGCCCAAAAAGGTTTTGGGGACGAAATCCAACTCAAGCAAAATTTGGTTTTTACTTTCAATAAAAATGTCGTAAGTGATTCATTGACAGGCACTTGGCGCGATGAAGAATTGGTCAAAATAGAACCACCTGTTAAAGGAAAATTCAAATGGACGGCATCGAACGAATTGATTTTTTCGCCCGATCAGGGTTTCGAACCCAGCACCGACTACAAAGCCGAATTGACCGAAGAAATTAATAAAAATGCGACTGAAAAGGTGAGTTTGGGAGAAAATATGACTTTTGCTTTTCATACGCCCTATTTGAATTTGGTAGGTTCGGATATTTATTGGGCTATGGGCAAGCAAAATACGCCCGAAGTTCGCATTAACCTAAATTTTAACTATCCTGTTAGCCCTGCCGATGTCGAAAAATTGGCTAAGGTAATGGTTGATAATCAAGAAATTAAGCCTTCGGTCAATACTTCGGGCAATAGCGAAACGGTGCAAATTGTTGTGCCGCAGGCGGCGGGCAATTTTGATGCGAAACCTTTGCTGATCAAATTGGCGAAAGGTTTGAAAATGCCCAATTCGAATTATGAAGCTACCGAAATACAAGTCGAAACGGCTGTGCCTTCGAAAGACGATTTTTCGATTTTACAGGCTTTTGCCGATTATGGTGATGAAAAACCCATCATTAAAATCCTGACCAATCAGGGCGTAGGCAATTCGGAAAGCGAAATCAAAGAAAAAATTAGCTTAGTTCCTGCGGTGGAGTTTTCGGTCGAAAAATTGGAAGCGGGTTTTGTGATCAAAGCCGATTTTGCGAACGAAGAAGTGTATAAAGTGCTGATTAACAAGAGTTTGAGAGGCATTTTCAATGCCGAGTTAGGCACAGATACTGAGCAGTACATTTCCTTTGGCAAAGCCGCCCCCTCGATCAAATTTGCCTCGAAAAAAGGCGGTTATTTGACCTCGAAAGGCGCAAAACAAATTGCAGTGCGGATTTCGGAAGTAGCGGAAGTGAATGTTTCGGTTTATAAAGTGTATGAAAACAATATTTTGCATTTTTTGCGAAGCAATTACAGTAGTTATTATTACGATAATGGCGGAGAAAATTATTACTTAGGTTCGATTGCCAATTTTGGGGATTTGATTTACGAACAAAAAGTAGAAACCAAAACTTTGCGAAAAGTTGATGGCAATATGCGCCTGATCGATTTGAGCCAAATCAATGATAATCAACCGTTTAAGGGTTTTTATGTCGTGCAGGTTTCCTCCGATAATGACCGTTATTTGCAAGATGCCCGCATGGTTTCGATTTCGGATTTGGGTTTTATTGTGAAAGAAACACCTAACGAAATTTTGGTTTTTACCAATTCGATCCTCACTGCCGAACCCCTGAAGGACGTAAATGTGAGTCTTGTGAGCCAAAGCAACCAAAACGTTTTGCAAGCGAAAACTGACGAAAAAGGCGTAGCGCGTTTCCCAAATATTAGGGACAAAGACAAGAAACTCTCGATCCAAATGATTTCAGGAAATTTGGGTTCGGACTTCAATTTCTTGTTTTTCGAACAAAACCGAGTAGAAACTTCGCGCTACAATGTGGGCGGGGTTACGGACAACGAAACCTCGATGCAGGCTTTTATTTATGCCGAACGAAACCTTTACAGACCTGACGAAACCGTAAAAATAAAAACCGTTGTGCGGGATTTGGCGTGGAACAGTGTGGGCGAAATTCCTGTCAAAATAAAAATGACTTTGCCAAACGGAAAAGATTTTGATACCAAAAAAGGACTTTTGAACAAACAAGGCACGTTCGAAACCCAGTTCAAACTGCCAAATAATGCCGTTACAGGCACTTATACGGTCGAGGTCTATTCTTCGGCAGATGTTTTCTTGAACAGTTATTACGTAAGTGTCGAGGAATTTACGCCTCAACGCATTAAGGTTTTG
Organism: Cytophagales bacterium; assembly: GCA_013297565.1. Lineage (GTDB taxonomy): Bacteria > Bacteroidota > Bacteroidia > Cytophagales > Thermoflexibacteraceae > JAAFHK01. The sequence continues at coordinate 5,289 of JAAFHK010000004.1, read as the reverse complement.
GCAAAAACCGACAAGGAAAGTTATGCCGAAAATGACGCAAAAATTACGCTAAAAGCCCAAGCCCAAAATTTGTTTGGTACGCCTGCGGCAAACCGAAATTATGAGGTGGATTTTAATTTGCAAGCCCAAAGTAGCAATTTTGAGGGTTTTGAGGATTATACTTTCCAAATTTCGGGGCGAAATGATTTGACTTTTCAAAATGATTTTCGCAACGAACGCCAAACGGACGAGGAAGGAAACATTGAGGAAGAATTTAATATTCCCGAAGCCGCCCAAAATATAGGGATTTTGGACGGAAAAATTTACACCACAGTTTTTGACGAAACGGGGCGACCTGTAACCAAAACGGCTCGTTTTGAGGTAGTTACGCAACCGTACTTATTGGGGATCAAAAATTTTGAATATTATGTTGGTCTAAGACAGCCTGTAAATATTCCTATTGTGGCACTTTCGCCCGATGGCAAACCCGCCGCTTCCGCCAAAGCTCGTTTGCGAATTGTGAAATATGAATGGCAAAATGTCTTGGAAAAAGATTATAACGGGGCATATCGCTATGTTTCGCAACGCCGAGAACGGGTTTTGAAGGATCAGGAAATGACCGTAAATGGAAAAAGCACCACTTTTCCGTTCATTCCGAACGCATCGGGCGAATATGAGGTGCGAGTAAGTTTGCTGGGCGAAGAACGCAGTTATGTAGGTTACGGATTTTACGCCTACGGTTGGGGAAGTACGGACAACGGCTCGTTCGAGGTAGATAAGGAAGGGCAAGTAAAAATAGAACTAAACCAAGCCAAATATCAGGTTGGCGAAACGGCAAAAGTGCTTTTTACGACACCGTTTAAGGGAAAATTGTTGGTAACGCTTGAACGCAATGCGGTAGTCGAGTATTTTGTGTTGAACACCGACAACAAATCGGCAAGTTTGGATATTCCGATCAAAAAGGAACATTTGCCCAACGTTTATATTGCCGCTACTTTGATCAAACCTGTTGATGATTCTTCGATCCCGCTGACTGTAGCGCATGGGTATCAGCCTTTGATAGTCGAGGACTCGAAAACGCACGCTATTCCTTTGAAAATCAAGGCAATAGAAAAATCTCGTTCGAATACGAAACAAGAAATTACGGTTATTTCTGAACGGAAAAATAGCGACATCGAGATTACGATTGCGGCTGTAGATGAGGGAATCTTGTTGATGAAAGATTACCAAAATCCCGATCCTTTGGGCTTTTTCTTCCAAAAAAGGGCTTTGCAAGTAAGTTCCTATGATCTCTACCCACGCCTTTTCCCCGAATTTAAGGGTATGAAAAACAGCTTTGGGGCGGACGGTTACGATCTGGGCAAACGCACGAACCCTCTGTCGAACAAAAGGGTAAAACCTGTGTCGTTCTGGAGTGGAACACTAAAAACCGATGGAAACGGCGAGGCAAAATACACGATTGATATTCCGCAATTTTCGGGCGATCTGCGCATTATGGCTGTCGCTGTCAAAGATAACGCTTTTGGGGCGGCAAGCACGAACATGAAAGTGGCTGATCCTGTGGTACTTAGCTCGGCTTTGCCCATGTTTTTAAGCCCTTCGGACATGGTCGATGTGCCTGTGATGCTCTCGAACACGACCGACAAAACCATGAATGTGGAGGCAAAAATCTCGATTGAAGGAACGGTTTTGCAAGTATCAGGCAATTCGAAAGAAACGATCAGTATTCCTGCCAACGGCGAAAAGCAAGTTTTCTTTAAAATTTTGGCACAAAACCAAATCGGGAATGCGAAAGTGAAGGTCGAGGCTTCGGCAAATGGGGAAAAATTCAAACAGGAAACCGAAATGACCGTTCGCCCTTCGACTTCTTTGCTCAAAACTTCAGGATCGGGAAGCGTAGCGGCAAATAATTCGCAAAAAGTGGATTTGAAGGCTGGTTTCTTGGAAAGTTCGATTGAAGCAAAATTAATTGTGAGCAAATCGCCTTTGGTGGGATTGGCAAAAGAAATGCAATATTTGGTGCAATACCCTTACGGTTGCGTAGAACAGACGATTTCGACCGCTTTTCCGCAGTTGTATTTGGCGGAATTGTTGAAAAGTTTGGAAAATAAATCGGACGCAAACTACAATGTAAAAGAAGCCCTTGCCAAATTGCAAAGTATGCAACTTTACTCTGGGGCTTTGAGTTATTGGCAAGGCGGGGACGAAGAAAGTTGGTGGGGTTCAGTATATGCCGCCCATTTCGTTTTGGAAGCCCAAAAAGCAGGTTTTGAGGTCAATAAAAACTTCCAAACCAGCCTAACAAACTATCTCTCGAACAAAGCGAAGCAAAAAAGCACTTTCCAATATACGTATTATAATGCTGCCAATCAGCGAATTGCGGGGGTTTATGCTTCGAAGGAAATTTTTTATTCTTTGTACGTGTTGGCGCTTTCGGGCAAACCCGACATGGCAACCATGAATTATTACAAGGCAAATCAAAAACTACTTACTTTGGATTCGAAATACCTTTTGGGGACTTCGTACTTTTTGGTTGGCGACAAGGTTTCTTACCAAAAACTTGTTCCTACGGCATTTGCGGGCGAAAAATCTGAAAAAGCCTTTGGCGGCAGTTTTTACTCGTATGTGCGAGATCAGGCAATTTCATTGAACGCCTTGCTTGATGCCGATCCGAAAAATGCTCAAATTCCTGTTTTGGCAAGGCAACTTTCGCAAGAAATGAAGCGAAATCCGTACATGAATACCCAAGAAACCGCTTTTTCGCTATTGGCTTTGGGAAAAATAGCGAAAAAAGCCAATGCCTCGAACGTTACGGCAGAAATTATGGCAAACGGTCAAAAAGTCGGTTCGTTTAGCGGAACGGATTTGGTACTAAAGAAAGAAGTGGCGGGCAAAAACCTTGATATAAAGGCACAAGGCACAGGCGAATTGTACTATTTTTGGGAAATGGAAGGGCTGAACAGCACAGGCGAATATGTAGAGGAGGATAAATTCCTGAAAGTTCGCAAAACCTTTTTTGATCGTTTTGGGAAAGCCCTTAGTGCCAATAATTTTAGCCAAAATGATCTGATCGTGATTCGAATCGATCTGCAAAGTGATGGGCAAATGGTTGAAAATGTGGTAGTTACGGATATGTTGCCCGCAGGTTTCGAGATCGAAAACCCAAGAATTGGGGGCGGTGCAGGCATGGATTGGGTGAAAAACACCGCTACGCCTACGCATTTCGATTTTAGGGACGATAGGGTAAATATTTTCACAAATGCAAGGCAAGAAACCCAATCGTTTTACTACGTAGTTCGGGCAGTTTCGAAAGGGACGTTCCGTATGGGTCCCGTCAGTGCCGATGCGATGTACAACGGCGAATACCACAGTTACAACGGAGCAGGAACGATAACGGTGCAGTAAAAATGTAGTTTTTTTAAAAACAGCCTTCAACTTTGCGAAAAGGGAAATGTTTTTTAACATTTGTCAATCCTAAGCAATTTTTCTTTTTTACAAAAAACCGATCTTTCTAAGATCGGTTTTTTGTTTTGATGTAAAAAATAAAAAACAGTCAAAACGCAAAAAAAGCGCTAAAATGTTTTAACAAAAAAAACGCCCAAATTATTGAAATTTGGGCGTTTTTTGTTAAAAAAATCGTTAAAATAGAGAGAGAGGGATTCGAACCCCCGGACCTGTTACAGTCAACGGTTTTCAAGACCGCCGCATTCGACCGCTCTGCCATCTCTCTAATTACGGTGCAAAGGTAAAACCTTTAGTTTAATTTTCCAAAATAATGTATAATTTTTTTTAGCAATTAATTTAAGTTGCGTAATATTATACGGTTTTTTCAACAATAAAAGCGATGATGAATAGTAAAACTTTGAGTAAAAAACCTTGCATAGTTACCGCATGAATTTTTCGTGGAAATTTGGCAGTGATTTGAGAAAAACTGACCTCAATTGGTTTTCCAATTCTTCCGCCCAAGTATCTTTCACCAAACTATTATTTTTCCGTAGCCTCTTTTAAGCTAATTCCTTGATAATAAGCTAATAAATCCTGATATTTTTCCTTGCCATAGGCTTTATCACTATAAAAATGGCTATTTTTGGGCAAGTCTATTGTCATGCCTTGTAAGCCAAGATTATCATGGACAAGCCCGCAGTAAAAAAATATTCCACAGGCAAGCCTTGCACTCTTACAATCATAAGTACCTCTGCAAAATTACTTGGGTTTAAATGGATTAAATTTTATTTTCAACTCTTTCCCCACATTTGCCATACATCGATTGAGGGCATAAAATAAACTTTCTTTATCAAGATAATCTTCAGGGACAAGCCATTTTCCTTTCAGTATTCGCCACAAGATTTCAGCCCTATTCAAATGGGGCGAATACTTCGGTACGAAAGAAGATAAATAAGCCCCTATTTTGCCAAAATGGGATCATTTCTTTGATCATGTTTGCTTTATGAATGGGCGCGTTATCCACGATGACAAAGGTTTCTTTTCGGATTTTGAAAGAAAAATCCTCAAAAAATTCTTTCATAAACGAAGCATCAATAGTTTCTTCTGTAATAGCCCAATGACATTCGTTTTCCCGACTAATAAGCCCAACGAATATTCGTTTTATAGCCTTTTGCCACTAAAATAGATACCTCTTCATCGGGAAATTGCCAGCCGTATGGTACATAGCCCTCGCTGCTTACATGAGTCTGATCCCCATAAAATAGATCGATCAAACCTTGCTCTGCTAATTTTTCTAAAGTATTCAAATCCAACACCTTATCGGCATATGCGAAAAGCATGGGTTTTTCCGCTTTCGTAGTTTTTTTAAGTCCAATTTGGCTTGTTTGTCGAATTTTGGCGTATTTAACGTCCCATGCCGCAAAAATACGAAAATAAAAATAAACCTACCTATTTATACAGGGTTACTTATTAGCCGTCAAAATGAATGCCATTGGGGCATGAGGGAAGAAAATATAGATGCTCGGTTTATGCAAGAATTTTTGGAGGATTTTTCTTTCAAAATCCGAAAAGAAACCTTTGTGGTTTTAGATAATGCCCCGATTCATAAGGCAAGAATGATCGAAGAAAGAATCCCATTTTGGCAAGAAAGAGGCTTATTTATCTTCGTTCGTGCCAAAATATTCGCCCCATTTGAATAGGGCTGAAATCTTGTGGCGAACACTGAAAGGAAAATGGCTTGTCCCTGAAGATTATCTTGATAAAGAAAGCTTATTTTATGCCCTCAATCGATGCATGGCAAATGTGGGAAAAGAACTGGAAATAAAATTTTTAGGTATTACCGTTTAACTAACAAAAATAAGTAAA
>JAAFHK010000399.1 GCA_013297565.1 Cytophagales bacterium | reverse complement strand
CAATTTTCATAAGAAGGCTTTTTTGAGGAAAAGTTTGAAAAAATACTTTCCCTACAAACCTAATCACTTTCTTGAAAAAATCAAATTTTTGGCGAAATTTTACATGATTTATAAACTCAAATTTGAGGATTTCTTACTATACTGAAACTAAGTTGGTCGTTGGTCGTAAAACGAAGTTCTTGTTCGTTTCTGGGCGAACAAGAATGTTCGCCGTACAAAAGCATTCGTTGATTGAGTATAACTATCATATTTGATTTTCCGTAAGGAACTGAAGGTCTATTTTATAAAAATCCCAAACTCCCATGAAAACCCTTATTTTTTCCCTTTTCGTATTTTTTTCTTTGTCCAATCTTTTGGCTCAAAACGCAGGCTTCAAAGTCCTTTTGACCGAAGGAAACAATACCTTTGGGCAAAACCAATTTATTACGATTGGGACGGAAATCCCTGAAAATCAGACCATTAATTTTCAAGGTGAATATTTGGCAATGATCGATTCGGAAGGTAAAACGATTGAAATTACGGAAAAGGGAATTTATGAAATGAAAGATTTGAAAGGAAAAAGCAAAAGCCAAATTAATTTTACGAAAAAAATAATTCACCTGCTCGCTAAAGGAAAAAATAGAAAACCTTATCGGAGTCTTGGCTGCGCTCTTTCCCTTATTAAAATTTGTGGAAAAAGTCGATTTGAATTATATGGTGATCGAGTCGTGATGGATTGGTTTCTTTTAATAGGGGCTAAGGTTACAGAAAAAGATATTCATTATTATCAAGTTGTTCTTACAGATTTAGCTGATCAAATATTAACTACTTATCGATCTGATAATCAATATATTGTAATTGATATGAAAAAAAATTTAGAAGATTTTCCTATGATTATTGCTAAAGTTTTACCTGTAGGGCATCAAAATAATCCATTAGAAAGTTTGACAAGTATTGATGGCATAACTATTCAAAAACTCGATTCCACCGACCACCAAATCATCACTCAAGAAATTTCCCAAATCCAAAATCCCGAAGCCCTGATCTTGTCCCAATTGGTCTTGGCGAATTTTTTTTGAGGAAAAAGAATTATTGATTGATGCTCGCTTGGCGTACATCAAACTATTGGAAATGAAGAATTTAGCCCTTTTTCAGACCTTGTACCAAAACTTTTTGTATCGGAATCGTTTGACTAAAGAGGCATTTATTGCACAGGATTAGTGGAAATAGAGGGATTTACGTACAAACGAACATTCCTGTTCGTTTATGTGGCGAACAAGAATGTTCGCCGTACAAAAGCAATTTTGTTTGAGTATAAATGAATTTTTGAATGTAAAAGGCGGCTAAAGCCGCCCATACATTTAGTTTTTAAGAATTATAAGCCCATTTCAGGTAAATCGATCCCCACGTAAAACCGCCTCCAAACGCAGCCAGAATCAAATTATCGCCTTTTTTTAGGTCTTTTTCGAAGTCCCAAAACAAAAGGGGAATGGTTGCGGCTGTCGTATTTCCGTACCGTTCTATGTTCATCAAAACCTTGTCCATGGGCAGGTTCATGCTGTTTGCCGTAGCCTCAATAATGCGTTTATTTGCCTGATGTGCCACCAAAAACGCAATATCTTCTGCCGAAAGCTGATTTCTTTCCATCACTTCTACAGCCGCTTTTGCCATATTGGTTACTGCAAATTTGAAAACTGCCGCCCCTTCTTGTTTGGCAAAATGCTCACGTGCCAAAACCGTTTCTACGCTGGGAGGTCTTCGGCTTCCGCCCGCAGGCATATACAAAAATTTCGAGCCGCTACCGTCCGAACGCAAAACGGCATCTTTTATGCCCACATCTTCGGCAGTAGGTTCGAGCAAAACCGCCCCTGCGCCGTCCCCAAAAATAATACAAGTTGCCCGATCTGTATAGTCAATAATCGAGGACATTTTATCTGCCCCCACGACCACGACTTTTTTATACATTCCCGACTCTATAAACTGCGATCCTGTGGTCAGGGCGTACAGAAACCCCGAACACGCCGCCATGAGGTCATAGCTAAAGGCTTTAGTTGCCCCAATTTCCGAAGCAATAATATTGGCAGTGGCAGGAAAAACCATATCGGGCGTTACGGTAGCACAAATCAGTAAATCTATATCAGCAGGATCGGTGTTTGTCTTTTTTAGCAATTCCTGCACCGCTTTGATCGCCATCACCGAAGTACCTTGCCCTTCGCCCTTCAGGATTCTACGTTCTTTGATGCCCGTTCGTGTATAAATCCATTCATCATTCGTTTCAACTATGGTTTCGAGTTCGGCATTCGTCAGTCTGTAATCGGGAAGATAAGCGCCGACACCCATAATAGCGGCTTGGATAGGTTTTTTCATGATTTTTTGACAGGAAATTTTTATTTAAAAAACGCACAAAGAAAAGCAAAATTCGAACAATTTAAGAATAAAAAATTGGGTTTCGCAGTTTTTTCTCATCAAAAGTACACCATTTATACTTTAAGCCGTATAGATATAATCTTTTGAAAAGATTACATCTGTTTGATAATCAATGATTTACAAGGTATAAAGTGTTGATTTTAGAAAGGTTTTTAGTATAATACCATTTTGGCTTGTACTTGTAAAACACTAAACCTATCTTGCAAAGGTAAGCCTTTTTGTCGTTTTTCAAAATAGCATACCTTGTGTAGCACAAGCAAATCTTTATTTGATTCCTGTAGGTCATAGGACAATTTCGATTTCTGAAATCATTTTTTGGAAAAAATAAGTACATTTGCCTTCCATAAAAAATCAAATAGAAATTATGAAAAAACTATATCTTGTTTTAGTACTGGGCATTTTTTTGTCGGCTTGCCAATCTTTACAACAAATGCAAAATTTTCGCCAATGCCAGTTTGCATGGCAAAAAATGGAAAATTTGAGCATCGCAGGAGTGAATTTTGCGGGGATTACAAGCCTCACCCAGCTCAAATTTACGGATATTGGCACGATTACGACTGCCTATGCCAAAGGGAATTTGCCACTTAAATTCACTGCCAATATTGGCGTTACCAATCCTAATCCTGCGCCTGCCTCCATGACGAAGCTCGATTGGATTATGGAATTTGACAAGAAACAGATAGCCGAAGGAAGCATGGATCAGAAAGTTTCGGTTGATCCAAACGGCGGTACAGCGGTCATGCCGCTAAGCATTGTGCTGGATTTGAAAAAAATCATGGCTGACCGCAGCCAAAGCGAACTCATGGACATGAGCATGGAACTGTCAAAAAATGGCGAAAAATCCAACCGAGTGAATTTTAAAGTTCGTCCTTACCTGTCAGTAGCAGGCATCATGATTCCTTCGCCTGTGTTCTTTGATGTGATTCGGTAATTTTTTTGATCTACACCTTTCCTGTTTTCAAAACCTTAAAGGTTTTATTTATGCTAATTTATTCCAAAAACTTATGTCGCATCAGTTTAAAATAGAAGAAACTGCCCAAAAACCTCAAACAGCCGTTTTAGTGGCGGTTATTTCGGATAGGCAAGACGAAAGCAAAACCAAAGAATATCTTGACGAATTGGCTTTTTTGGCAAATACGGCACAAATTCAGGTGCTAAAATATTTTACACAACGTTTGCCACGCCCCGATAGCCGCAGTTTTTTGGGAAAAGGGAAATTGGAGGAAGTTGTCGCCTATGCCACCGCCGAAAACGCCAGTATGGTTATTTTTGATGATGAGTTGAGTTCGGCGCAGGTAAGGAATTTGGAAAAAGCCTTTAAAATACGGGTAATCGATAGAAGTATGCTCATTTTGGATATTTTCCTCATGCGTGCCAAAACTGCCCAATCGCGTACGCAAGTTCAGTTGGCACAATTCGAATATATTTTGCCTCGATTAACTAAAATGTGGTCGCACCATTCGCGCCAAAAAGGAGGGATCGGTATGCGCGGGGGACCTGGCGAAACCGAATTGGAAACGGACAGAAGGATTATTCGGGATCGGATTGTGCTGTTGAAAGATCAACTCAAAAAGATCGAAAAACAAACTTCTACCCAGCGCAAAGCACGTGAAAGGGTAGCAAGAGTGGCTTTAGTGGGTTATACGAATGTGGGAAAATCGACTTTGATGAATCTGCTTTCGAAATCTGATGTTTTTGCCGAAAACAAACTTTTTGC
>JAAFHK010000398.1 GCA_013297565.1 Cytophagales bacterium | reverse complement strand
CTCCCAAAATTTCATCGGTTTCACTATCAGCCAATACTTTCACGACTCCGTCAATGTCCATACTTGCCCTTGCCCGTCCCAAAGCCTTGAATGGAAACGAACCTACTTTGTATTTTTTGCCGCTTGCTTTCAATTCTTCTTCCGTATGCCCTACGCCAGCGACTTCGGGCCAGGTATAAACCACATTGGGAATCAACAAATAATTGATATGTGGTTTTTGCCCCGCCAAATATTCCGCTACCAAAACGCCTTCTTCTTCGGCTTTGTGTGCCAACATTGCCCCTTTTACGACATCACCGATGGCATAAATATTAGGAGTTGAGGTTTGCAAATGCGCATCAACCTCGATTCGTCCTTTGTTGTCGAGTTTTATGCCCGCTTTTTCCAAATCTAAGCCTTCGGTATAAGGTTTTCGACCTACGGAAATCAAACAATAATCTCCTTTTAATTCAATTTTTTCGCCTTTTGCGTTTTCAGCCGTAACTGTAACTTCTTTGCCTTTTACACTTCCGCCTGTTACTTTGTGGCTCAAATAAAATTCGATGCCAATTTTTTGCAAAGATTTTTGTAATTCCTTGCCCATAGTTTTGTCCATAACGGCAATGATCGAATCCAAAAACTCGACTACCGTAACTTTTGCACCCAAACGCGCATACACCGACCCCAATTCCAAACCAATGACACCGCCGCCAATAATAATTAAATGTTTAGGAATTTCGGGCATATTTAGGGCTTCGGTTGAGGTAATAAAACGTTTTTTATCATAAGGCAAAAAAGGCAAAGTAATTGGTTTTGAACCTGTTGCGATAATTGTTTTTTCTGCTTTCAGGGTTTGCGTTTTTCCATCAGAAGCTGTTACTTGAATGGTATTGGCATCAACAAACGAACCTACACCCTGATAAACATCAATTTTATTTTTTTTCATCAAATACGCCACGCCATCGCAGGTTTGTTTGACGACCGAGTTTTTGCGGTTAATCATTTCCCCCAAATCCACACTCAAGCCTTTGACGTTGATACCGTGCGTTTTGAATGTGTGGGCGGCGTTGTGATAATGTTCCGAAGAATCGAGCAAGGCTTTCGAGGGAATACAGCCCACATTGAGGCAAGTCCCGCCCAAAGAAGGATATTTTTCGATAATAGCCGTTTTCATACCTAATTGGGAGGCACGAATAGCGGCAATATAGCCCCCAGGTCCTGAACCAATGACAACAAGTTGATAATTCATGGTTTTTATAATAATTTGATAATTGCGAAAAAATAGGCTTTAAGTATTTTTAATCTACTGTTTCATGCCGTAATTGTTCTATTTGGGCAAGGTTTAAATCAGTTCCTTGAGCTATGGTTGTGCTATCCAAACCTAATGCTATGAGTTTTTTTGCAATTTCAACCGACCTTTCACTTCTCACTTTTTCCTCTGCTTCGGCTTGCATAGAAAGCGCCTCGCTTGCTTTTAAGTGCAAATAATCCAAATAACGATTATAGCCATATTGTTGTTCTTTGTTCAAACGCATAATGTCCAAAACCTCCTTCGCTTCAGCCAAACCTTTTGCCTTGAACTCGTCTTTGACCTCACTATTTTTCAAAAAATAAATCCATTCGTCAAGCGTATCGCGCGCCACATCATTGAATTGATTGACCTTGATTACATAGTATTCAGGAAAAATATCCGATACTTCCTTTTTTACAAAAGTTTGAGTTTGCTGTGTGGAAAGTTGCAAAATATCTTTTTCGTGCAAACCTTCAAAAGTAGTCCTACCTTTATAAACGTAATCTTTTCCCTGCCCCAAGTCAAAATAAACCACATGAATCGAGATTACTTTTTTTATTTCCAAATAAGCCTGTCGTTTGAACAAATTTTCAGAAATGGCTTTTGAAGTACCATAAATCATTCGATGAAAATAATCGATTTCGTAGGTATTTTGAATCTCTATAATCACTAATTCATTTTTGGAGTTTTGTGTCAAAATATCTACTCGATTATATTTGTCATCATCAGTTTCTTGATTACCTTCGCTTTCCAAAATTTCTTGGATTCGGATTTCCTCAAACAAAAGTTCAGACAAAAAACCTTCTAAAATAACAAAATTAGCCTTGTTTCGAAGTAATTTCTTGACCGCCCAATCAAAATGAATTAATTTTTTGCTCATTTCTTTTTTAATTTAAAACCCAAAAAACGCTTATCAATCAGGCAAACAAAAATACAAATTTTCTTAACACTACTTAGTTTTTTTGATGGCGTTTAAGAGAAATTTAATCAGCGATGTAAAACAAATTAACCAAACCTTTCTTGGAAAAACAAATATTAGCAAAATTTATTTTTTTACTTCTTAGAACTTATTAAATTGCCAATGGCTTATATAAAAAAGACTTTTGTGGTTTGGTTATTGCTATTTTGTTTCAAAAACAGAACACCATGGGGAAGCGTATAGATTTTTTACAGCTACATCTTATTATTTTGCTCAATAGTTTTATTCCAAAAATTCTCATCGAAATATCAATTCCCTCAACCGAAATTGTATTTTTGAGAACCATTTTGGCTACGATCTTGCTATTTTTTTATTTAAAATATAAAAATATATCTATAAATTTAGACAAAAAAGTTATCTTTCAGTTACTTTTTTGGGGAGTCATTACCTCGCTTTATTGGATATTATTAAGCGATGCCGCCAAAACTTCCAACTCTTCGGTTACGCTGGTCGGCATGGCAACCACCTCACTTTGGGTCAGTTTGATGACTTTTTTTTCCCGTTCCAAAATTAATTTTTTCCAAATTGCTATTTCCATTTTAGGTTTTATTGGGGTTTATGTGATTTATACTTCCAACTTTGATTATACGTTGGGTTTCTCGATTGCCATTATAGCGGCTTTCGTAGGGGCAGGACTCACCGTTGGCAATGCCCATTTTGCCCAAACTCAAAATCATTTCGTGGTTACATTTTATTTGATGGCGGGTGCTACCTTGGGAACAGGCATATTTTTACCCTTTCACTATCATTATTTTTCAGAATCCAATCTTAATTTTGTTCCTACCTTGTATGATTTGGCTCTGATTGTTGGGCTTGCGGCAGTCTATTCTATCTACCTTTATTCTGCTTTTATCAAGGTCATGAAGCGTATTTCGGCGTTTATTGTGGCGCTTACCAGTAATATGTCGCCCATTTATGGTATTTTATTTTCCCTTTTTATTTACCAAAAAAAGGAATTTATGACCTTAAATTTTTACATCGGCGCTATAATCATTCTGGCTTCCGTTTTTACTTATCCTTTAGTAGAATTTATGACCGAAAAACGCTAATATTGCGTTCCAAAATTCATAAAAAAAATTGTCCATGTCGCAGATCAGCAGTGTTGCCGAACGAGTTTTTCGTATAGAGGCAGAATCCATCAAAAATTTGCATCAATATCTAACAGCCGATTTTGACCAAGCGGTCGAGGCTATTTTGGCTTGTCGAGGGCGTGTGGTCGTTTGTGGCATGGGCAAATCTGGGCATATTGGACAAAAAATAGCCGCCACTTTAGCAAGTACAGGTACGCCAAGTTTTTTCATGCACCCTGCCGAAGCATTTCATGGGGATTTAGGTATGATCACCCCCGATGATATTTTTATGGGACTGTCGAACTCTGGCGAAACCGAAGAAATCATACGCCTGATCCCGACCATCAAAAGGCTAAAGTGCTTATTTATAGCTATTTGCGGAAAAAAAGACAGCACGATGGTTCGCAATGCAGATTTTTTTCTGCATACTTTCGTAGCCCAAGAAGCCTGCCCTTTACAACTTGCCCCAACCTCATCGACCACTGCGGCACTTGCTATGGGCGATGCTTTAGCGGTGGCTTTGATGGAAATGCGGAATTTTAAGCCCGAAGATTTTGCCGTTTTTCACCCTGGAGGTAGTCTGGGCAAAAAACTGTTGAGTAAAGCAAAAGACCTCATGCGAACCGAAAATTTGCCTTTGGTTGAGGAAAATACGGATTTGAAAACGCTTATTTTGACCATGACCGAAGGGAAACTGGGCTTGGCATTGGTACAGCAAAATGGAAAATTGGTAGGGATTGTTACAGACGGCGATCTGCGAAGGGCATGGACTCGAAACCTCGATAAGGATTTGGAAAAATTGAAAATTGGCGAAATTATGACTG
>JAAFHK010000397.1 GCA_013297565.1 Cytophagales bacterium | reverse complement strand
GAGTTTTATTTTGCTATAGATTCGCACGCCAAGACGCTTTTTTATGCCAAATCAGAGGCAGAAACGCCCGAAAATCTCGATCTTTTTTCTTTCCCGCTTCCTATGGAAGCCCAGCCGCAGGCAATTGTCAAGTTTTCGGGCAAAGTAACCGAAGAAAGTACAGGCGAAGTATTTGAAGGAGTGGTTGCGGTGGTTGATTTGGAAACAGGAATCGAAATTAGCCCAAAATACTTGCACGAAGATGGCAGTTTTCAGTTTGAGCTGATCAACCAAAAAAAATATATGTTGATCATTACAGGCGAAAATTTTTTCCGAATTGAGCAGATGTTTTTTTTAGATGGAGAGAAAGAGGTCAATATTGCGGCTAAAAGCATAAAAACGGTGCGTTTTGCCTCGATAGAGTTCGATAATGGCAAGTCGCAACTGAAGCGCGAAATGGAAAACGATTTGCATTTGGTGATTAATTTTTTGGTTGATCACCCCAATTTTAGCCTCAAAATTATAGGACATACAGACTCGGACGGAAATGCAGATTTTAATCTCAAACTTTCGCAAGAAAGGGGCAATGTGATCAAAAATTACATTGCTTCTTATGGGCGTTTAAGTCCTGAACGCATAGAGGCAATTGGCATGGGAAACAAAGAACCAATTATTAAGCCCGAAGTAAGCGAAGACGATAAGAAAAAAAATCGGCGTGTAGAGTTCAAAATCTACAAAACGGAGGAAAAGGAATAGTTTTGGAATAAAATTATCCGACACTTCAAAGGTGTCGATATTTGATTTTCAGCATTCATGAGAAATAAAAAAAGGCTGTTTCCTTTCGGAACAGCCTCTTTTTATTTATTAGAGATTATGAACAAGTCTGTAGCATAGACTTGTTCTGTGCCAATAAGTTCATTTTCAATGTTTTAAAAACACCCTAAAGGGCGTTTTACATTTATTCATAAACTTTATTGAAAACAATTCAATTATTTACTACGAATGACCTTAACAGCTTTGTTGATTGAACCGTCTTCGGAAACAATACGCAACAAATACATTCCATTTCGCAAGTTTGAACCGTCAAAATCAACGTCTTGTTCGCCTGCTTTCACAATTTTAGATGAGATGGTAGAACCTACTACATCATACATCGTGATTGTTACATCTTGGTCAAAACGCAATTTGATTTTCAAATTTTCGGCAAAAGGATTAGGATAAGCACGCAACTCACCTGCTTCCAATACGCCGTTGCTGTCTTCGGCTCTGCCTCTTTCCAAACCGTTATTTGCATAACCTACGGCTGTAAAATAAGCATTGGCATAACCAGAAGCCACAATGATTTGGTTAGAAGCATTTTTTACACAAATGGCACGCACGCGGAATTCATATTTTTGATCAGCCGCCAATTCGGTAAAAGTGATCATATTTTTGCTCACGTAGCGCGTCTGCCATGCACCTGTTGGAGAAATAGTGCGGTATTGTACTTCGTATTCGATAGCACCACCGTAGGTTTCGTCCCAAACGGCTGTCATACAGAAAGGCAACAAACTGGTAAATTCGACATCTTTAGGAATTGGGCAAGCCGAAGTTCCTTGAGTTTCGAATACTCCATTACAAGACCAATCCGAAGTTACAGGCGATTCGCAAATACTGCGTACTTTGAAATTATATTTCATGCCAGGATACAAATCGGTAAGCGTAACATTGTTTCCTGTTACGTTTAGCACAGTCCAAACTTGCGCACCTTGTACTTGGTATTGGATTTGGTAAGTCAAAGCCCCAATGGTTTCCGCCCAACTTGCTTTTACTTCGCTTGGCGAAATAGTATTGAAACTGAACAGTTTGCAATCAGGAATTGCACAAGCAAAAACGCCCACTTGTTGCCATTTGTAAGCCCAAGGACTATTTCCATTACCAGGGCAGATACTACGTACCCAAAACTCATAATAACCTGGTTTAAGCCCTGCAATATCGATTTGGTTCGAAGTAGCTACCAAATATTTACGAGTTGAATTGATACCTTTTACCTGATACATGACCTCATAGTGCATAGCCCCAGTGTCATCACCACTCCAGCTCACTGTAGTAACGGTGCTTGGAATGCCTTCGATGTCTTTCACTCGGTCAATAACTTGTACGTCTGTAGGAACACGACATTCAGGATTACCCAAAGTTTTGAATTTGGCAGTAGCCCAAATCGAAACTCTTGTTGTTGTACAACGGGTGCGAACATACACGTCATAATTCATACCTGCCAAAAGACCTTCCAAAAGAATTTCATTAGTTGAAACCAATTTGGTAATCCAACGGCTTGCTCCAATGGTACGGTAATATACTTCGTAATTGTCTATGTTAGCCATTTTATTCCATTTTACCATGGCGGTATTTTCGCCTATTTCCGTAATGGTCATATAGGCAGGTACAGGGCAATCACCGCAAACAGGAGTAGCTTCGGGACAAGTGCGGAAAGTACGTGGCGTAGTCCAAGCCGAATACAATTTGCCATCTATAGAACAAAGTGTTTTTACTTGGTATTCATAAATAGCGTCTGATTCCAAACCTACCAAATCAAATACCGTAGTTGCACTGCGTAACTGGAACAATTCGCCTGTTCCGTTCGCCTTGCGGTATAGAATTTCATATCCACCTAAAGCATTACGAGCCGCATCTACGGTTACACGTGCCGAATTCAAAGTAATTTGGCTTACACGTGGGTTTGTAGGCATATCGCAGGCAGGTTCGCCCAAAGATTTTTCGGTAATTGGTAATGAATATTCCGATTCCGAATCTTCGCAAAGCGCACCTACTTTGATAGTATAGTCCGTACCAGGTAAGCCTTGAATGGCGAAATGGGTATTGGTAGTGGTAACATATTTCCAACGAGCGCTACCTGCGTCCATGTAAGCAATTTTATAACCTGAAGCACCTGCTACAGCGTCCCAAGCAAAATATACACAACATGGTTTTACGTCTGTAACCCTCAAATTGGTAGGCACACCTACCGAGCAAACATCATAGCCACCATTCAAACATTCCATATAATTCAAATCAAAACCATCACCACCATAAGTAGCTTCGGTAATGTCTTTGAGTTTTACATAGCGGAACCATTTCCAGCCTGTTGCGTCAAGGTCAAGGTCAGTACGAATTATTTGAGCCTTGCCTGCTTGTTTGTAATCTGCTCCGTTTTGGGATACCCAAACTTCGGCAAATTCAGGATAAATGTCCCGATCAGCTACGGTTTTATCAAAAGATACTTCGGCTATGCGCAAATCGGTTTTACCAGCCACAATAGCAATAGGGGCTTGGAAATCCATCACGATTTCTCCGCCTTTACCGCCCAAACTAACAAATTTGGTAGGTTTTTTACTCAAATCTGCAATTTCAGCATTCAAAGGATTTCTGCGATCAGCCGTTACGCGGTGTTGCAAATCACCCAATTTGTAAGAAGTTGCTACGTATTTTGGCAAACAAGTTACAGGCGTTTTGCTTTCGATGACCGTTTCGCAATTTCCACAAGGAGCTTCCACTATTTTGTCGACTTCTTGAGTAACTTTTACGATTTTGGTTTTCAAATGCGTAATGCCTTTCATGTGGAACGTAATATATACGTCTTCATAGTCCCAATCGCTTTGCGGAGTGGTATTATTTTCGAAACCTACCAACAAAGCCTCTTTGCCGTCTTGAGTAGTAATGCCACCAATCGCCATTTCGCGTCCGTTCAAATTCCATTCTTTGATCGAGGTAATTACTTGGCTTTTTGGCAAAGCCTTCCAAGTCGTGCCGTTATCTTTTGAGAACTCTAAGGTCGTCCCTACAAAACGCACGATGGCATTCGGATTTTTAGCAATTTCGTTATTGTTATACACTGCCGCTACCAAAAAGAAACCAATCGTTGTATTGGCAGGAATCTGATCTATGCTCGAAGTCGCTTTTGTGAAACGGGCTTGGTTATGAACAAACAATTTGGGATCGGTCGGCAAACCATTCACGATTTTGAACCAACCAATGCCATGTGTAGAAGCCACAGCACCCACTTCCAAATCCACTTTTACATTAGTTTCTTCAGCCAAAGTAGTAAGGTCTTTCAAACTCACGCCTTTTTCCGAATCGGTAACGGTTTTTCCCAAACGGTCTTTCAAAACCACTTTTTCTTTTGGAACAA
>JAAFHK010000396.1 GCA_013297565.1 Cytophagales bacterium | reverse complement strand
CATAATGACCATCATAGCAAAAATTTCGGGGGTGAGTACGCCCAAATCATAACCAATATTCAATACGACCAATTCCATCAAACCACGCGTATTCATCAGCGCCCCTATCGTAAGGCTATCTTTCCAATTTTGCCCCACAAACTTTGCTGCAAAAGCACTTCCTACGAATTTGCCCATAACCGCCACCAAAATAATCAAACCTGTTATTTTCCAGAGTTCGATGTCGTTTATCAAGCCAATTTGGGTTCGCAAACCTGTAAAAACGAAAAATAAAGGCAAAAGCAAAACCAAAGAAACGTCCTCGACTTTTTCGATAAAAATATTGCGAAATTTGGTATTTTCGGGCATCACCGCCCCCGCCATAAAAGCCCCAAAAAGAGCATGAATCCCAATCACTTCTGTAGCATACGCCGAAAAAAGCAAAGTAAGAAAGAAAATAGCCACAATGGGTTTGCTCAAATTTTCGACCGAAGTGTGTAGGTCGCCAATGCGTTTGAGGAAAGGACGCACCACTTTGAGCATCACCAAAACATAGCCCACCGCCAAAACAATGATATAAACTGAACTCAAAAAAGAACCCGCCTTGACAATCGCAATCACCGCCGCCAGCAGACACCACGCCGTAATATCGTCCGCCGCCGCACAAGTAATGACAATCGTTCCCAAACGAGTTTTGTGCATATTGCGTTCCTGCACTATGCGCGCCAGTACAGGAAATGCCGTGATGCTCATGGCAATTCCCAAAAACAGCCCAAAAGACAAAAACTGAACCCCTTGCGGAGCAAAAGATTGGTAAAGAAAAAATGCCAAGCCCATGCCTAAGGTAAATGGAAAAACGATGCTTGCATGGCTAATGACCACAGCATCTTGGGCTTTGTTGCGCAGAATCTTGAGGTCGAGTTCCATACCAATCACAAACATGAACAATATCAGCCCTATTTGGCTCAAGAACTGCAAATTGCCGAGTGATTTGGCGGGAAAAAGTGCTTGCGAAAATTCAGGAAAGTACATTCCCACAAGGGAAGGACCTAAGACGATTCCTGCTATAATTTCGCCAATGACGCTGGGTTGCCCTATTTTTTTGAAAAGCCAACCGAAAAGGCGAGCTACGACTATAATCGTAACAATCTGCGCCAAAAGAATTGCCAGCGGGTGTTCCAAATTATGCACAAAACCAGTCAAAAACTCCTCCCATTCGCTTTTGCCCGATTGCGGAATAACCACATTTCGCCCTACTTCCAGTTCAGCCGCCGAAAGTACAATCGCATAAATAACACAGATGGCAATTCCGACTGTTCCAATATAAAAAAGCGTATTTCTGTATTTTTTCATCGTTTTATTTAGTTTTATTTAAGGGATTGAGCCGTAGCCCTATGCCAAATCCTACTACCCATTCACCATTTTTGGTAGCAGTTTTGGAATTATAATAAAGTGGAATTTGGAAAGCCAATATTTTGTACGTATAAGTAAATCCTATGCCCAGCGTAGGAGTAATGAATGCGTTTTTAGTGCCTATGCTGGTATCCTCTTTGTAGCGCAAGGAAGGCAAAGCACTCAAAATAAATTTCGTCTGTTGATGCGTAAGACTGATACTGGGACCCGTAAAATTGGAAAAACCGCCCTCATCTACATAACCCACGACCACTACGCCGTCATAAACCGAAAAACTTAGCCTTGTTTTTTGTGGTGTGTCTTTACTGGGTTCTGGATTTTGGGCAAAAAGACTTTGATAAGCAAAACCAAAAAAAAAGACCAAAAATACAAGCGTTTTTTTCATGATTGTTTTTTGTTTTAGGGCAAAGTTAAAAATAGAATTTGCACAAAAAACAATTTTTTAAGAAAAACTAATTAAAATCAACTACATGGAGAGAATTTGGAAAGAAAAGAAATGGTACTATGCAAGCCAAAACAAAGTAAGTTTTTCTTGTTTTTTACAAAAAAAAACAATACCTTTTCACAAAAAACTCCCCCCATGCCACTCTACAAAAAAATACAGCCCAATTCCTTTGACGCACCCAAGCACTGGTACGCCAAAGCCCTGAACGCTACGATTCACCCTACGGTGAGTTTTTTCTTTAGTTTGGATACGGATCGCATTGTCAATCGGTATTGTCATTTGCACCCTATAGTGGATCGGGATTTTTTGATTAAAATATTGAGTTATGAGCCTGAATATTTTTTCTGGTCGGGGGCTGATTTGCTTAATGTAACTTCGGCGGGTGGCAAAAGGCAGATGGTTTTGATCGAAACCAATTCTTGTCCTTCGGGACAAAAGTCCATGCCTTTGCGGGACGATTTTCAGGAAATGGGCGGCTACAAAACCCTAATCGAACAAACTTTTTTGCCACAAATGCGCAAAAAAGCCCCAAAAGAAGGCGTTTTGGCAGTTTTATTTGACAAGAACAATGTAGAGTCGGCGGGTTATGCGGCAAGTTTGGCGGAACTGCTGAACGAAACGGTGTATTTGATCGAATTTACGCATACCGATCCCGATCCACCCGTTCGAGTCCAAGACGAATGGATCGAAATAAAGGACGAAAACGGAGACTGGTTGCGGGTTCGGGCTGTTTATAGGTATGTAACCCAAAAGCCATGGTCGAGGATTCCTCTGCACTGCAAAACCTTTATTTTTAATCCCATAGTGGCGTGTTTGGCGGGCGGACGCAACAAAATGATTGCGGCAAAAGCCTATGATTTTTTGAATGCGGAAATTGAGAAAAGCGGACTCTCGATCTCCATACCCGAAACCATTTGGAATGTAAGCAAAGAAGAAGTACCGCTTTATGTGAATAAAATGGGCGGTCAGGCGGTGATCAAAGTGCCATACAGCAATGCGGGACAGGGCGTTTATACGATTGTGAATCAAAGGGAATTGGACAATTTTATGTCGCTTTCCTTTGATTATGAGCAGTTTATAGTACAGAGTTTGATCGGGAATTACCAATGGACTTCCAAAACCAGCAAAGGCAAACTCTACCACGTGGGGACTGTGCCTGACAAAAAAGGAAATAGTTATGTGGCAGATATTCGAATGATGTTGCACGCTACCGAACAGGGTTTGAAACCGATCTCGATCTATGCGCGCAAAGCCGCCAATCCACTGGTCGGTCAGCTCGAAAGTTCGGATAATTCTTGGGATATTCTGGGTACGAATCTTTCGATCAAGCTACCCAACGGAACTTGGGATTCGGACACAAACCGCCTAATTTTGATGGATAGACGTGATTTTAATAAATTGGGAATTGGGCTTGACGATATGCTCGAAGGCTACCTGCAAACCGTTTTGGCTACGATTGCGATTGATAAAATGGCTCAAAAACTCATGAACTCCGAAGGCAGATTCCGCATGGATTTGTTCGACTCTCTCAATCATGACACGGCTCTACTTAGGGAAATTATGCTGTAAAGACCCGCAAAAAATGTCCTTTGTGGATAAAATCTTCAAAAAGACTGAATTTTACTGTTTTTTTAAATAAAAAAAGTTTAACACGAAAAAACAAACTATGGAATTAACATTGCGTTAGTAAAAATTAATGTTAATGTTTGTGCCAAATGGAAACACTTTTTACCAATTCTCACATCAAAGTGTCTGATGCTCACAAAATACTTCCCAATACTTTCGTGGTTCATTGGGCGGGTTTTTGGACTCATGAGAATGCGGTTTGTATGGAAGCTCTCGAACAAATTACAGCCCTTATCAAAAAATATCAAGCCAAATTTCTCCTTTCCGATTATTCGCGCTTTGAGATTTATACAGTCAATATGCTCAATCATTTGCTTGAGGTTTGGTACCCCCAATTAGTAACCCACGGTTTAACGATGGAACTCTACATTATGCCTCAAGACATGGTTAGTGAAGCCAATTTGGAGGATAAATTCGAACAGTTAGAGCAAAACCATCTGCCTTTGATCACGCCCAAGGTCGAAAGCCACGACCATGCCTACAACCTTATCAGAGAATATCATAAACTTTATGGCAAGTATCCCGCTATTACTCCAAAATTGTAGGGTCGAGGAGTTCGAAACTAAAACGCATGGTTTCGTTTTCGCGCTTGATTCGAATATTAACTTTCCGTTTGGGACGGCTGTGTAAAAGTTCGTTAATGTCGTTAATTTCATATTCCCTTGCTATTTGTCCATTGAGGTTTAGCAGTTCGTCCCCAA
>JAAFHK010000395.1 GCA_013297565.1 Cytophagales bacterium | reverse complement strand
GAAACCCGCAAAATGATCAAACTATCAATATCTCTTTCCAAATAATCATAAAGCATGGTTTGCCGAATGATCGAATACCAATATTCGTCTGTTTCTTCTTTCCCATTCCCAAAAATATCCAATTTGTCGTGTCCGTAGCTTACGGCATATTCATTGGCAACGCCTCGGATTACGTCAATCAAATGTTCCATACCAAACCGTTCGCCTGTTTGCAAAACAGTTTTCAATACCAGTAAAACCCTTGTTTTGGCTTCGAATTTTTCGGCAGGTTTTACGCAGTTATCGCATTTTCCATTGGCAGTACATTCAGGATCATTGTATTTTTCCCCGAAATAATGTAAAAGTTGTCGCCTACGGCAAACCGAAGATTGGGCGTAGGACTCCATTTCTTGCAAAAGATGGCGGGCATTATCTCTTTCAGTTACGGATTTGTCCTTGCTAAATTTCTCTAATTTCAAAATATCTTCGGGACTAAAAAACATAATGCAATGTCCCTCAAGCCCATCTCTGCCTGCTCTGCCTGTTTCTTGGTAATACCCTTCTAAGGATTTGGGGGCATCGTAATGGATCACAAAACGAACATCGGGCTTATCGATTCCCATGCCAAAAGCAATCGTAGCCACAATGACATCAACATCTTCGTTCAGAAAAGCGTCTTGGTTATTCATTCGCACCTCTGATTCCAAACCTGCATGATAGGGCAGCGCCTTAATATCATTGACTTTCAAAACTTCGGCGATTTCCTCGACCCGTTTTCGGCTCAAACAATAAATAATGCCCGATTTGCCTTTATTTTTCTTAATAAACTTAATAAGCTGTTTTTTCGGATTGAGTTTTGGGCGAATTTCATAGAATAAATTACTGCGATTAAAGGAGGACTTGAATACATCTGCATTTTCCATTTGTAGGTTTTTCTCAATGTCCTGTTGCACTTTTGGCGTAGCCGTAGCGGTAAGCGCAATAATCGGGAACTGCCCAATCTGGTCGACTATAGCCTTAATTTTGCGGTATTCGGGGCGGAAATCGTGTCCCCATTCGGAAATACAGTGTGCCTCGTCTATAGCCACAAAACTAATATTGGCGGTTCGCAAAAATTGCACATTTTCCTCTTTTGTAAGCGATTCGGGTGCTACGTACAAGAGTTTGACGCTTCCATTCAAAACCTCTTTTTTTACTTTCGTGATTTCGGCTTTGGAAAGCGTAGAGTTTAAGAACTGGGCATTGATATTGAGCGCATTAAGTTGATCAACTTGATTTTTCATCAAGGCAATCAAAGGCGAAATAACGATGGCTGCGCCTTCACAAAGAACCGCAGGAAGCTGATAGCAAAGTGATTTGCCAGCGCCCGTTGGCATAATGACAAAGGTATTTTTACCTTTCAAAATATTGAGAACAATCAGTTCTTGATTACCCCTAAATTGGTTATAACCAAAAATTTCTTTCAGTTTTTCACGCAAATTAGACCCTTTTTCCTTTACCAGAAGTGGTGTTGAGGACATAATGTGATTAGTTTTTTTATTACCCTTGTAGTTTTTCTGTTCCTATAGCCTGTAATATTTCGCTTAGGCTATTGATTTTGCCTTCCAAAGTGGCAAATTTATTGACCAAAACTAATTTATTTTGTTGCACAAGGCAATGCCCCGCTTTGAAACTTCCCTTTTCGTAGCGAATCAAGTAACCCAAATCTGTAATTTGCGTTTCGAGGCGTTTGAGTTGTGCTTGTGTAAATTTGGACATATTGTGAATCTTAAGACGTAAATTTATGAACTGTTTCGACCAATTTATCAAAGTTAATTGGCTTTTGTAAATATTCATTGATACCGACCTCTTTAAAATCCTCAATACTGTAGTTTCGAGCATTGCCTGTAATAGCTATGATAGGAATTGCCGCCTTTTTGCGGTCAGTAAAAGAACGTACGTGGCGTGCGCATTCCATACCGTCCATAATGGGCATATTAATGTCCATGAGGATTACATCGAAGTCTTCGTTTTCGAGTTTTTCCAATACCTGCCTACCATTTTTAACTGCTGTAATATGGCAATTTTGAACTTCTAATACTTTTTTTGTAATCGTTTGGATTACCGAACTGTCCTCCGCAATCAAGACCTTTTTAGGTGTATTCGACATAATAATAATGAGTTGTTTGGGTAAAATACTCAAGAAACAATACTAAAATAATACTTTTTTTCCTTTTGCAAGCAATTTGGCAAAAATTTTTATTTTTTTTTATTTTTCCAAAAAAAACTATGCTTAAAGTGGTAGCACTTAGGCAAAGTTAAAATATCTTACTAAACTTGACTATGAAAATAAATAAAAAATATCAAATAAACTTTTTTGCAAACATTTTTCTCTCAAATTCCAATCCCAATAAAGCCAAAATTTATTGGGATTTTTTGTACTTTATTAAGATTATTTTTTGTTAAAACTTATTTATTTGTTTTTACGTTCAAAAAAACAAGTCAAATAATTAAATAAAACTATATTTTTTCGTGAATTTAGTTTTTTTAACTATTTTTGTACTTGGAACTAAAATGTATTTTTTCAAGTTCCGTTCATGTACATAAAACCATTTTATTTCAAACTAACAATTACTTTCTATTCCTTTCACTTCAAATTTTAGTATGTACCAAACATTTTTTTCTCAAACATCACAAATGTTGAAACGCTTAAAGAAACAACTATTTTTACTAATCGGAATGTGGCTGATGAGTTTTGGAGCTTTTGCCCAAAATGACATTGCCCTCTCACAACTTACTGCTCCTACAGACTTCCCACGGGGAGGTAAAATCAAAATCCGCGTATTGGTAAGCAATTTGGGAAACCAGACTGCTCCAGCTACCAACCTGATTATCAATTTGTTAGATAATTCGGCGATTGGTTCGGGTACGTACCGCCAAGAATTAGGACGTTTTGGCGTAGGTGCTTTAAATGTAGGCTTCGAAAAAGAATTTGTTTACGAAGTTACTGTTCCAGCCAATCTTCCTCTCAAACGTTTTCGTTTGGAAGCAAGTGTAGGTTCGGAAACTAACTATAATGACGTAAACAAAGAAAACAATTTCAAATTTCAAGATGCCTACCTTGTTGAAAGTACGGTAGCTACTGCTTGCGCCGAACCTAAAAAGTTCGAACTTGTGGGCGGACAGCAAATTTTGACAGGTTTTGTCAATGTCTATAACGACAAAACGAATCTGTATGTAACCTACACCACACGTAGCCCTTGGACTTTGCAAGAAACGCATTTATATGTAGGAACTTTGCAAGGTTTGCCACGCAACAATGCAGGTACGCCTGTTCCTGGTCAGTTTCCACTGAAAAATTCGGCTCATGCCGCAGGAACATCAACCATAACCTATACTATTCCTTTGAGTTCTCTTCCCGACTGTTACATTATTGCCGCACACGCTTCGGTAAGTAATGGCTCAAGTAGCGAAACGGCTTGGTCGAATAGTGATTCGGACGTGGATTTCGTAGATGGTTCGAAAGAAACGGCTTGGACAAACGGCACTTCGTTTGGGGCGGCTTTTGGCTCAAACCGTTGGGGCGGGTACAGCGAATACTGCACTCAAGAGTGTATCGAAACTCCTGCTGATCCTGTTACTGGAGTAGGGGTTACTTGTGAAAACATTAAAATTTCGCAAGAAAATGGTATTATTAAGGTCAAAAACTTTAACGATGCCCAAGTATTTGTGGCTTACCAAGTTTTTGTAAATAATCTTTTGCAAAAAACAGCCAATGTAAAAATTGATGCTAATTCGGAATTTGTTTTGGTGGATCAGCTTGTCGAAAATACAAAAATTGTATTTTTGATGGGTGGTGATAACATTCCTGGCATTATCAAAGGGGATATTTGCGTATTGCAAGATGGTGTAAAAACAACGGTAGTTGGCACTCGTCAGGAGCAATATGAAATTTATCAAGACAAACTTTATGATGCAAGAGACTGGTTCTGGTTTGTAAGGGTTGAACGAAAATTACTTACTGACCGCTACGGCAAAACCGTTCAGGATACAGATAAAGGCGTGAGTTTGACAGACTTAACTACAGTTGCCAACGAAACTAATTTGAAAGTTAGCTCTACGGTTGGACAAGTTGGTTTTACGCATACTTTTGGCTGGTTCACGCTTGATGCGGCTGGTAATCCTACTAATGCTCAAATTCTTTTCCGCAA
>JAAFHK010000394.1 GCA_013297565.1 Cytophagales bacterium | reverse complement strand
GATGGAAATTGCTTTGCAACCTTGCGGACTTTTGGGGGCGTATTTGGGTGCCACTTTGCAAGTAAAAGGTAAAGAGCTGTTTTTCAGGAACTTAGACGGACATGGGATCATGGGCGAGGTCTTCGATATGCGAGGAAAAACCATCGATCACAAAGCCATTTTGACTTCTCACACGCTTCTGGGCGAAACCATTATTTTGAAATACGATTTCGAATTGGCTTGCGAAGGCAAGGTTTTTTACACAGGATTTGCTTCTTTTGGATTTTTTACGGAGCAGGCTCTTTCCGCCCAAATTGGTTTGGACAATGGGCAACCTGTGGCGGCGTGGTTCGAACAGCAAAATATTTTGACTTACAAACGCTTCGATTTGCGTTTGCCGATAGTCAAAAAAATGTTTTACACACCAAAACCCGAAAAACCGCATTATAGATTGGCTACCAATCAGTTAGACCTTGTGCATGAACTCAAAATTATTGACAACGGCGGAAAATACGGCAAAGGATACGTACATGGCTTAAAAACGGTTCACCCTTCGGATTGGTTTTTTACGTGCCATTTTTACCAAGACCCTGTCATGCCTGGGTCGTTGGGCGTAGAAGCCGTTTTTCAGGCAATTCAGGCGTATTGCTTGCAACAAGGGATCGGAAAAGATTTGCGAAATCCTGTTTTCCAAATGATTCCGAACCATAAAATTTCATGGAAATACAGAGGGCAAATCTTGCGACCGAACCGCAATATGCAATTAGAGTTCCACGTCAAAGACCTGCAACAGACTGCAAATGAGGTAATTATACGCGGTGAGGCTTACGTTTGGAACGGCAATATTCGGATTTATGAAATTCAGGATATTGGGTTTAGGATTGTGGGGTAAAAGATTATTTTAACCTTTTCAAAAGTTTTAGCACTTTTGGAAAGGCTGAAATTTAAGAAGTCTAAATCTGTAATTAATCATAAACCAATTAACTGATGCAAAAAACTATAGACACAGACGAAAATGGAATTGTTTATACTTATTATGATGATTTTGTTCCTTTTCAGATTTTAACAATCAAAGAAAATGATCAATTATCCCATCAAATCGATTTAGAAATGGGTTTTGATGATGATTTGGAAGAATGGCTCGAAAACTTGGACTTGGAAGTATCAGGCTATACTTTTCAATATATTTTTCATCTTTGGATTCAAGAAAATAACCCTGAGTTTTTGGATTGGATCGAAAATTTTGACTCTGAAAATTCCACATTTGTTGCGTATTTAGATTCTGAAGAACATTTATTAATTGTAGCCCAAGCATTATTGGGATTTACACAAAAAATAACTGTTTTCAAGAAATTTGTGAGAAAACATTTAGAAATTTTGAAGGAAATAGATAATTATTTGGGGTAAAAAAATAGACCTGATTTTTGTATTAGATCAAAAACTTTAACCACGAAAACTCTATCAAATTTGGAACACAAAATTGGTTCTCTATCAATAAAACCCTGAAATCCAAGACATTGGGTTCAGGATTGTAGGGTAAAAGATTATTTTAACCTTTTCAAAAGTTTTAGCACTTTTGGAAAGGTTAGTTTTTTGGGAAACTGAATCTGTAATTAATCATAAATTACAAGCGAATTATTATATTTGAGCATAATAAAACAGTATAAACCCATGACAGAATTTATTTCTCTCGAAGCCTTTGTGCCTTCGGGTGCGGATTTCGAAAAAGCCAAATTGTTTTTTCAAGAATTAGGTTTTACAATCAACTGGGACGGTGGTGATTATGTCGGTTGCTCAAAAGATGTTTGTAAATTTATTTTGCAGAACTATGAAAACCGCATTTTTGCCTAAAGGGATTGGATATTTTGCGAAAAACCTTGAGCAAAGATAAAGAAGCCATGCTTTGCGAAATTGATGCCTATTTTTAAAAATATATATCAATTATTAGGTTTTAACTCATTCATTATCAATAAGTTATAATCTTATGGTATAGAGAAAATTTTTCTTTAATTTCGAACCAATTTTTTGGCTCAATTTCCCATTTTTCACTAAAAAGATGCTTTCAGTAATCAAAATTGGCGGAAATATCATTGACTCGCCTTCTGTCTTGTCCCAGTTTTTGCAAATTTTTAGCCGCATCGAAGGGGCGAAAATTTTGGTGCATGGTGGTGGCAAACTTGCTACGCACTTAGCCCAAAAACTCGAAATTCCTGTCCAGATGCACGATGGGCGTCGGATTACCGATGCCGAAACCCTGAAAATTATTACGATGGTTTATGCGGGTTTGATCAATAAAAATATTGTTGCCGAATTGCAAAGTTTGGGTTTGCAAGCGTTTGGGCTTTGCGGGGCAGACCTGAATCTGATCCTCGCCACGAAACGCCCTTTGAAAAATGGAATTGATTATGGTTTTGTGGGAGATGTCCAAACGGTGAATGGAAAAGCCCTTTTTGATTTTCTTTCTCAAAATATCAGCCCTGTCATAGCCCCGATCAGCCATGACGGAAACGGAAACTTACTGAATACCAATGCTGATACGATTGCTTCGGTCATTGCGACAAGTTTGGCAAAACTTATGCCTACCAATCTGATTTATTGTTTCGAGAAAAAGGGCGTTTTAAGTGATCCGCAAGACGATAATTCGGTTATTTTGGAAATTGACGAAGCGAAATATGCCCTTTTGAAGCAAAATGGGGTGGTTTCTGCGGGTATGTTACCCAAACTCGACAATGCTTTTGAGGCTTTGCGGCAGGGTTTGGAACAAGTCGTAATTTGCCAAGCCGATGCTTTGGAAAATTTTGGAAAACCGAATTTCGTAGGGACAAGTATTCGGCTTTCGAATGGATAGTTTTCGGCTATTTTTCACCCTTTTCGCATCTTTTCCCATGCAGTTT
The DNA here is from genome assembly GCA_013297565.1 of Cytophagales bacterium. Taxonomy (GTDB): domain Bacteria; phylum Bacteroidota; class Bacteroidia; order Cytophagales; family Thermoflexibacteraceae; genus JAAFHK01. The sequence continues at coordinate 1,299 of JAAFHK010000394.1, read as the reverse complement.
CTGCTATTTTGTCGGTCAGTTGCTCGATATAATACGAACCCGCCGAAGGATCGAGGATTTTGTCCAAATAACTTTCTTCACGAAGCAGATTCGAAACGTTTCGGGCTATGCGGTTTGCCCAATCACTTTCTGCTTCAAGTCCTTGATTATGAGGCAGAACGGTAAGCACATTTGCTCCACCTATCACACCCGCCATGCTTTGAGTGGTATTCGAAATCATATTCGAATGAGCATCTTTTTGGCTTGTTTCGCCTGAAGGCATAGTTGTAAAGGCGTGAATATCAATCTGTTGTGCTGAAATTTGATCGGGCAGATAAACATTCATCAGTTCGCTTGCCACAATCCGCAAAGCCCGCAGTTTGGCTATTTCTACAAAAAATGTATTTTGTAAATGGGTACGGAATTGAATTTTAGAAAAAAGCAAAGGCAAAGAAACGCCATTTTGGGGCATATTTTCTGCTAAAACTTGTACTTTTTTCAGCAAAAACGCTAATTCGTCCGATGGTTTGCTAAAATTTAGTGCCTCGATAAGCACTGTTTTGAGGTTTGGAAAAGGAGTAGAAATTTGGAAAAGCTCGGCTAAAAGACTCTCCGAAGGGAAAGTTTGAAAAGCAATGCTACCTGTTAATTCGGCATTTTTGGCAAAAATAAGGTAGTTTTTGATTTCTGTAATTTGTTCAGGATTGGCAAAAATCGAAACGGCACAATAATTTAAACCTACTTCTTTTAAAAGGTCAGCCCAAGAAATATTTTCAGTTTGACAAATATCCAAAACGATTTCTTCAGCTCCGTTTTGCAAGGCTTCCAAAATTTTCGGATTGCTTTCTTTCTCATTTCGTATCCCAAAAACAGGAGCATTTCGCCAGACTCTTGCCGCATATCCTGTTTGCGAGTTTTCGCTAATGGGTTGATAATGTTGTAGATACGAAAGGGATTCGTGATCGGCTTGGGTATAAAGCGGTTCGATCTCGAAATCATCAAAACTGCGCCCGATCAGCGTATCGAAGGGCGTACCTTTGAGTTCTTTCAGGACTTCGGCTTGCCAATCTGCTTTTTGGGTCTTGGCAAACTGGGCAAATAAAGTAGTCGGTTTGTTCATAAAGGTTTTTGATATCAATAAAAATTGGTTTTGATAAAAAAATACGTCTGAATTTTATTATTCTTCCGCCCGCCATTTATACTTTAAACCTTTACAACTTTCACATTTTTGAATGATTGAAAATTGGGACTTAACAAAGAATTTAGTTCTGTTTTGTAATTTTCTAAATGATCTAATACTTCGTGAATTGCCTTTTTGAA
>JAAFHK010000392.1 GCA_013297565.1 Cytophagales bacterium | reverse complement strand
AAGATGAATACCGACAAGGTTACGCCTTGCGCAACGATATAATCTATTTCGTCTTTGATGACCGCCTTTATGATGCACCTGCGCCTTTGGAAGTGGGCATTACAGGGACTTTTAGCCAGTGGCATCACAACGAAATGGACACAAAATGGCTTCTGAAGCGAATAGACGACCATATTTGGGTGCTTGCTTACGAAAATGGCAAACATAAAATCCATACAAACGAGCATACCCAATTCAAATATCGGGTCAATGCCTATGACGAAGACGGATATTTTACGATGGGAATTTGGGCTGAACCAAAAGACACTCCGCATAATTTCCGCAATAATAATTTTGTTTTTGTTGGGCATCACCAAGCCCTTTGGCTCAAACCCGAATTGCGAAGAACTCGAGGAATTTGGCTTACCAATTATCATTGCCCGCGTTCTTTGGACAAAAATGATTATCGCTTGACCAATGCCAAACAAGAAACGCTTGATATTGAGGCACTTATCCCTATTGAGGAGAATATAACCTTGATAGTCCCAGAAACCGACCTCGAACCGCATAAGTCCTATTATTTGTCTATTCCTTCACTGAATTTGATGGCACAGTGTAGCCATGAAGCCATGTTCAGAGAATTGTATAGTTCGAAAGAATTGGGTGCAAATATTGGTTTTGATGGAAAAAATACCGTTTTTCGAATTTTTGCTCCTCGTGCAGAAGCCCTCAAACTGTATCTGTACCGAAAACCTGAAGACGAAAATGCTTATGCCACACACGATCTAAAAATGGACGATCAGGGCGTTTGGGAAATCGAGATCAAGGAAAATTTAAAAGGCATTTATTACGATTATACGGTGCATGGCGAAATTGCCAAAGGCAATCATTTTTATGAAATCGAGCCTGTGCATATTTCCGATCCATATGCAAGGGTAATGACCGATAGTGCAGGAAAATGTAGGATTTGGGAACGAGAAACACCAGCAGAACCGCTAAAAATAGGCATTCCAAAAATGGAAGAAGTAGTAGCGTATGAAGTTCATGTACAGGATTTTACAGAAAATTTGCCTGTTGCTCCCGAACTCAAAGGCACTTTCGAGGCAATGTGTTTGGAAGGTTTGCGAAATGAAAAAGGGGCAAGTGTAGGTTTTGATTATCTGGTAGGTTTAGGGATCAATGTTTTGCACCTTATGCCGATTCAGGAATTTTGGCATTATTCGGACGAAGAATGGGAAAAATCGTTCAAGAATGACGATTTTATGCAAAAAATGGGCGTTAATATGCAAAATTACGATTGGGGTTACCGCACTACACACGCTTTTGCGGTCGAATCTCGCTACCGAAATCCTAAAACCGAACATGGCGACCAGCGCCGAAGTTTTAAAAAATTGGTTCAAAAATTTCATGAAAAAGGCATTGCCGTCATTATAGATATTGTCCCAAATCATACAGGCGAAAATATTGAAGGCGTAGATAGAACCCTGAATTTCAATGGTTTAGACAAACTTTATTATTACCGCACCAAAAATCTCGACCACATTGGGGGCATGGGCAACGAAGTAAAAACCGAAAACCGTCCTATGGTTCAGCGCTGGCTCATCGACCAATGCAAACATTTTATAGAGGAATTTGGTATTGACGGCTTTCGAATTGATTTGGCGGGGCAGATCGACAAACAAACTCTCAAAGCCCTTGTAGCGGCTTTGGGCAAAGACAAAATTATTTATGGCGAGCCTTGGATCGGTTCGGACGATCCTGATTATGAAAATAATCCTTCTTGGGATTGGTACAAGCACGATTCGCCTATTACTTTTTTTCAAGACGAATTTCGAAATGCCATTCAAGGCGGAACTCATGATGTCTATGACAAATATCGGGATCGGGGCTATGCAGGCGGCAATACTTCGTTTAGGGAAGCCGTAAAAACTGCTTTGGCAAATCATTATGCTGAAGAACATCAGCCAAATATAGGAATTTCGTATTTGGATATTCACGATAATTGGGCTTTGGCGGACAGATTTGCGGTTTCGGAAAGCAATGGCATGAAAGGCGTGGAAGAAGACCGTTACAAAATTGCGATTACGCTTTTACTTACTTCGGTTGGGGCGGTGGTTCTGCATGGTGGTTCGGAAATTATGCGAAGTAAGGGCATAGTCGAACGCCAACAGACTGTAAAACAGACGATTAATGCCACCAAAATCTACATCAACGGACGGCGAGACACCTATAATTTGAAAACGCCCAATCTTTTTCTTTGGGAAAATGTTGGAAAAAACCAAACGGACGGTGCAGTTTCGAACTTCCAAGAAATGTATGAATTTTGGCAAGGTTTGATCAAATTCCGCTTGAGTCCCAAAGGCAAAGTTTTCCGACAAAGCGAACGTTTAAGCGGAGATTATTACCGCTGGATCGAGCCTGAAAACAGAAATTTATTAGGTTATTTTATTGATAATCAAGTATTTGTTATGATCAACGTGGGCGATTATGAGGATCAGTTTCATCACATTTGGCTTCCTGAAGGTAAGTGGCATTTGATTGGGACAAATCAAAAAATAGATCACCTAAAAGGTGTAGAGAATAACGGAAAATTAGAAGCCATTTTTGGTGAAAAACACCATAATTTTCCAATTCCTGCCTGTGGTTTAAGGATTTGGTTGAAAGAAGAATAAAAAAAACCTTGTAAGGTATTGAAAACCTTACAAGGTTTGCTACAAGTTTAAAAAAATTACTGCAACAAATTCCAAAGTTTATCTTTCAATACCTCAAGGTTTCTTTGAGCCACTGCCGACACAAAAACGTAATCCAAACCTTCAGGAATTTCCTTTATCATTTGGTTTTCCATTTCTGTATCAATCATATCGCTTTTGGTAATTGCCAAAAGGCGTTTTTTATCGAGCAATTCAGGATTGTAGGCTTTTAATTCGTTCAATAGAATTTCATATTGCGTGCCTACATGATTGGCTTCGACAGGAATCATAAAAAGCAAAACGGAATTGCGCTCTATGTGCCTCAAGAACCGCAAACCCAAACCTTTTCCTTCCGAAGCCCCCTCGATAATTCCTGGTATATCCGCCATGACGAAAGATTGCAAACTCCGATGCCCAACCACGCCCAGATTCGGGGTAAGTGTAGTAAAAGGATAATCCGCAATTTCAGGTTTGGCGGCAGAAAGTACAGAAAGCAAGGTCGATTTACCTGCATTGGGAAAACCTACCAAACCGACATCTGCCAAAACTTTCAGTTCCAAAATAATCCATTTTTCGGTACTATCGTCCCCTGGTTGAGCATATTGCGGGGCTTGGTTGGTCGAGGTGCGAAAATGCGTATTGCCCAAACCGCCTCGTCCGCCATCTATCAAAATGATTTCCTGCTCATCTTGCGTAATTTCGCCCAAAATTTCTTTCGTTTCCGCATCTTTAGCAATCGTCCCAATCGGCACTTCGATAATCAAATCTCTGCCTTGTTTTCCCGTTCGCCCTCCTCCTTCGCCACCTGCTCCGTCTTCGGCAAAAAGATGTTTTTGGTATTTCAAATGCAACAAAGTCCAGCGTTGAGCATTGCCTCGCAAAATAATATGTCCGCCTCTGCCACCATCTCCACCATCAGGACCTCCCAAAGGAACGTGCTTTTCGCGGCGAAAATGCCGAGCCCCTGCGCCACCTGCTCCCGAACGGCAAGCCACTTTGACATAATCTATAAAATTAGGAACACTCATCAGAAATCAATATTTGGAAAATTAAAGCACAAATTAACGGAAAATGATCCAATGTTCCCAAAAATTATTTCTAATATGTGAGTTGAACTGCCTTACAACTTCTTCAAAGTAATGCCTACTTTGGCTTTGGCATGAACCAAAATTTGCAAATTATCGGGTCGAATGGTAATTTTTTGAGGTAAAATTTGCATTTTTTCCAAATTGAGGTCTATTTTTTCACTTACTTTGCTGTTCGCAATCGCATTTCGGATAATATCGGGTACTTTGTCGAGAGTGGCTCCAAGCGGAAAAGCCAATTTTTCTTGAATTTTCTCCTTAGCCGTTTCGTGCAGAAGCCAATCCGCCGTTCCCAAAAGCGTTTCTTCGGTTCGAATATCAAAATCAAAATTCAAAACCTTCAAACTTTGCGAAAGCGTATCATAAAAAGGCTGACCTTTGACGTAAATTGTCCCACTGATCGTTCCGCCAATTTTAATTTTTCCAATTAAATTT
>JAAFHK010000391.1 GCA_013297565.1 Cytophagales bacterium | reverse complement strand
CTGATACTGAACTCGATAGAAGCCATTGAGTCGAAAGGTTTTGTGCTGATCACTACTCATGAAACGGCAGATAGGGTCATGGTTTCGATCAAAGATACGGGATCAGGAATAAGCCAAGAAACGAAAGCAAGGATTTTTGAGCCATTTTTTACGACCAAAAACCCGCAAAAACATTTGGGCATGGGTTTGAACATTGCTAAAGAAGTGCTTGAGCAGCACTACGGTTTCCTGACGGTCGAGTCGGACGGGCAACAGGGTACGGAATACCAAATAGCAATTCCGAAAAAACACCCTTTGCTGTCGGGCGTAGTGGTCGGGAAGGGGCAAAATTTGGCAAATAATTAGGTTTTATAGGTTTTGTATTTTGATGCTTAAAACGAATGGTAGCAGGAATTAGATTCGGGCTACCATTCGTTTTTCATTTTTTTATATTTTTTATCGTCATGCATACCATTTTTTTTATTATATTGTACGGCTTTTGCTTATTAAAAATATAGAAACCAAAAACCAAAGCAATAAAATATAAAAAATGAAACCAAAATTATTGGATTTTGCCCTACAAGGCGGCGGTTCGCATGGGGCTTTTACTTGGGGCGTATTGGAACGCTTCCTCGAAGACGAACGAATTAGCATTGCGGGACTTTGCGGCACAAGTGCTGGCGCTATGAATGCCACGGTGCTTGCCTACGGCTTGCAGGTTGGCGGGCGGCAGGGCGCTATCGATTTATTGTATAAGTTTTGGAAAAAAGTATCCGATCAGCAAAACTTTTCGCTTTTACAGCCAAGTTTTTGGGATAGAGTATATGGAAATGGTGGAATGCACCTTTCTCCGCTTTATTGGTGGTTCGAGTCTATCTCCAAAATGTATTCGCCTTACCAGCTCAACCCGCTGGATATCAATCCTTTGCAAGATATTTTGGAGGAACTCATTGATTTTGATCAGTTAAGGAGTTGTAAAGTTACCCAACTTTTCGTTTGTGCTACCAACGTCAAGACCAGTCGAGCCAAAGTTTTTGAATTGAAAGAAATCAACGTAAAAGCGGTTTTGGCTTCAGCTTGCCTGCCTTTTGTGTTCAAAGCGGTCGAGATTGATGGGGAACATTACTGGGACGGCGGTTTTATGGGCAATCCGCCTATTTTCCCGCTGATCGACAAAACCCAAACGGACGATATTTTATTGATTCAGATTAACCCCATTGTGATCGACAAAGTACCTACTACGGCAGACGAAATTGCCGACCGTATTAATGAATTGAGTTTTAATTCGAGCCTCATGCACGAAATGCGAAAGGTAAATTTTGTGCGCAAAATGATGGCAAAAGGTTTTGATATGGACGGAGTGGTACGAAGAATCAACATTCATAATATAAATCCTGAAAAAAAATTGGCAAATATGGGCGTTTCAAGCAAAATGAATGCGGATTGGCATTTTATCAACCGTTTGCGGAACATGGGGCGTGAAATGGCGGAAGAATGGTTGGCGGAAAATTTTGATAAAATTGGGGTGGATTCGACCTGTGATATTCAGTCTGTATTTTTATAGGAAATAAATAATCCTATAAGGTTTCGAAAACCTTATAGGATTTACTTTTTTACTTTTTCAAATTCAACAAATCCATCATTTTATCATAAATTGAGGTGTTTTCATAGAAACCTGCAAAGCGTTCAGCCCCGACTCCAAAAGAAAAAACAGGAACAGCCACCGCTGTATGATGTAAGGTGGTAAAGCGTGCTTTTACCTCGCCTGTTTCTATTTTTCCACCGTTTAGGGTGAGTCCGCCTGTTTCGTGGTCTGCCGTAATCACCACCAGAGTTTCTCCGTCTTTTGCCGCAAATTCCAAAACTTTACCAATAGTTCGGTCAAAATCAAGCATTTCACTCACGACATAATCGGCTTCGTTGGCGTGTCCGCCCCAGTCTATCTGCGAACCTTCGATCATCAAGAAAAATCCTTTTGGGTTTTGTTTCAAAATCTCAATAGCTTTCAAGGACATATCGGCTAACATATTTCCGCGTCCGTCCAAATATTTTTTGGGGTGATTGTCCGCCAAAAGCCCAGCCAATTTTCCGTTTTTGGCGTTTTTTACTTCGTCGAGTGTGTAGGCAATTTGGTAGCCGCTTTTTCGGAGTTCTTCGCTTAGGTTTCTGCCATCTTTTCTTTTCTCAAAAAATTGGCGACCGCCGCCCAAAAAAACGTCAATATCCGTTTTTAAAAAATCCGCCGCAATTTCTTCCTGCATACTTCGCTTGGCTTGGTGCGCTATGAAAGAGGCAGGCGTAGCGTGCGTAATGGCACAAGAAGCCACCATACCTGTCGCAAGCCCTTGTTTTTCAGCCGTTTCCAAAATAGTTTCGACTGGTTTTCCGTCTTTATCTACCCCGATTGCTCCATTATAGGTTTTTTGTCCTATCGAAAATGCCGTTGCACCCGCCGCCGAATCAGTGATGTAATCATCACTCGCATAGGTTTTGCTAAGCCCAATGTAAGGACAACTTTCGAGAAAAAGTTTGCCTTTATTGGCAGTCATGCCCGAATACACTTGGGTAAGCCCCATGCCATCACCTACCAAAAAAATAATATTTTTGGGTTTGGTCATGTTTTTGGGCTGAAAAACAATTTGGCGAACCTCATGCGTAGTTTGGTTTCGGACGACTTGTAAACCGCCCAATTTGCCGCAACCTGTCAATAAAATAGCAGAAAAAAGGATAATATGTTTCATGGAATAATAATAAAAGGATATTCGGGGCAATTATACTTAATTTTTTGAAATAAGGAGCATACCCATTATCAAGGCTGTTCGCATATTTTCGTAAGATTTACTCGTTCTTTTTATTCTCTAATTTTTTTTCAAGCATTTCAATTCGTTGTTCAAAACGTTGCAAAATATTCTTCAAACTGTTAAGTTCTTGCATTCTATCCATATATTGTAAAGAACCGTAATTTATCCCATTAAATAGATGGCTATGATTAAAATTAGCAATATTAGTATTTTCTCCCCGCATAAGTAAGTCTAAGGGTTCTATCAAAAAAACTTTAGCTATTTGTTCTATTCGGGAAGCAGAAATATCCGTTTCGCCTCGTTCCATTTTGGCAAAACCAGATAAAGACATATCAAGCATTTCAGCCATACTTTCTTGTGAATAGCCTTTTTCTTGGCGTAACAAGCGAATTTTTTGCCCTATTTTTTGCTTAAAATCAAACATATACCTTAAAAGTGTTTATTTAGTTAATTAAAGTGTAAAATTAATAGGACTTACGCATTTTGCTCGTAATTGCTTAAAAATAACATTTTTTCAAAAAAATGTTATTTTTATAAATTCTTGATTATCAAGAACTAACAGTTCTTAAAGAACTGTTAGTTTTAAAAAATGCGTAAGTCATAATTAAGTAATCTTAAAATATTTTCTTTAAAAAAAATACTATTTTTTTGCAATGTTTTTAAAATCATTTCTTCACACTCTAATTTTTACTTTTAGTATGCTAAAGCACATTTTAAAACTATCTTTTTGATAGTATTTGTCTTAGGTATTTTGTATGCCTGCACTCAACAAAATGACACTGTTTCGGAACTTTCCAAAACCGAAACTATCACAACAGTTCAACTCACCGATCAAGAAAAAGAATTGGCTAATAAGTTGCTTACCGACGAGGATTTTATTACTTGGATCAAACAAGTTCATGAATTAAAAAATCAGGTTCTTAGTAATACTTCTAATCTTTCTAATGAGAAGGAGGAGATGCTGTTACAACAAGTAAGTGAAAAACAGCGACAAGGAGATTTGGGCAAAAACAACTTGTATATAGCCTTTCTTGGGAAAGAAGCGGTTATTAAAAATTTGCTCGAACGTTATTTAAGCCTAAGAAAAATGAGTATTCGTTACGCTAAAGAAAAAGATTTGGCAAACCTGAGTCTGCCAGTTTTAGAGTACGTTACACAAGAATTATGCAGATTGGGGCAAGTTATACTAAAAACCTTTTCAAATTACACTTTATTTTGTATTTTTGTAAAAAAAACTTATGATACGAATACACTTAACGGAGGCAGAAAAGGCAGAATTACAAGCCTTAAAAAAAAGGGCATTCGAACCCAACTGTCCGCCTCAAAGCAGAAGTGCTTCTTTTAAAAGATTTGGGTTATGCTCACAAAGAGATCGAAAAAATAGCCAATATTTGTCGATTTACAATAAAAAATTA
>JAAFHK010000388.1 GCA_013297565.1 Cytophagales bacterium | reverse complement strand
AGGTGATTGAATGCACCCCAATCTTGCCTGTACTGAAGCATAAAGCGGTAGAACATACTTTGAAAATTACTAAACTCGACACTTAGCCCGATTACCAAAATCAGCGTAAGCCCAAGGTCTTTTTTGAGTTTTCCATACAAACCGTTCATAATATTGTGCGTTTTAGTTCCTACAAATAGATTTTTTCAAATTTTGATCCGCTAACCCTGCTTTGATCTTTACAAAGGTAAATCCATTTTTCTTAATAATCAATATTTATTGAAATATTTTTTACTGTTTTTAAAAAAATTACTTCTGTATTTTTTTTATGAAAAAAAAATGTATTTTTGGGAACTAATTTTAAAAACGCTTCGTTTATGAAAACTTTTTTTTATGCTTTTATTTTGCTATTTGCCCTTGTAGGAACGTCTTGCGATCAGACTGCGAGCAATGACGAACTATTACAAATTACGCAAGGCTGTACGAAAGCCGAAGTAATTTTTTTTGGGAACAAGGAAAAAAATCATGCCGATTATTTGGCAACTACAGTAACGACTCAAGCCCAAATGTCGCAATTATCGACTTATGTGTCTGGGACGGACGCGGAGCTAAAAAGCTGTAGATTGGACGGAAAAATGATTTTTTATGACGTTGATGCAGTAAAAGTAGCCTTAGAATTTAGTTTGCAAGAACAATGTGTGCTTTTTACGTATAAAATTGGTGAAAAAACCTTCACCAAAAAAATGACACACAAAGGCAAACTTTATATGGACGAACTTTTGCAAGGGGCTTCTGGACAATGGCAATCAAAAATGTAAAAACGAACAAAAAAACGAAACTACGCTAAATAAAAAATAGCGTAGTTTTCGTTTATTTTACGCACATGGCGTTTTTAACGGCATTTTTTAATAATTTTTTAACTTTTTCTTTGAGCAAAAAAATAAATATTTGTGTCAAACCTTTGACAAACAAAAAACTAAAATAACAAAACGCAAATAACCAAGCTACAATTCTCATAAAAATTTATGCTTTGGTAAAAGAATCAAAATGAACCAAAATATCTTCTGGTTTCACAAAAAAGCCGCAACGATTGTGAATGGAAAGACTTTTAATGAAAAAAGGACTATTAAACAGAAATTTTGTCTAAATGATCGTCTAATGAAATAAATTCGGTACAGGCTTTTTGTAATTCTTGTGAGGCGTGTCCCCAAAAATAAACTTTAACTTTGTAGCCGTCTTGTACAAGAGATTCGATAGTAGGAACAAAATCTCCATCACCTGCTACCAAAACTACCGTATCTCGTTCCAAATCAACCAATTTGTAAGCATCTCTTAACATTTCAGTTACAATGCTTATATCCACTTTTTTTTCTTTATTCTGAATATTACGGTCATAAATGACGGTTTCGAAGCCTGCCTGATTGGCTATTTTCCACAAAGTATCATTTTCAGGTGGTTTTGAGCCAAAAAGTCTTGCTTTAGCTATATTTGTACCGCCATTACCCGACACGAACTTATGCAATTTACCAAAATCTATTCGATAGGCTGGGTCAAGAATGCCCTGCTTCATAGCTTGATAAATATCATAAGCGTACCCTTTTTTTACTGCCCCTACTCGTTTTCCTTCGATGAAAACATTGGAATTATCTACGTATATGTATAGCATAAGTTTTTAAATTTTTGCAAAATTACGCTTTTGATAGCACTTACTCAATAAAACAATTTATTTTTTTTATTAAAATTAATTGTTTTGAAACAAACCTACAAATAGCAACAAACTAAAAAACAAAATTTTGCTGTAAAAATATACCTATTTTCCTTACTTTTGCGCCCATTTATGCCAAACTAAACAAGATATGCAGTTTAATAGAAGACATTATACGGACGAAACGCTGGTAAAACTTTACAAAGCGATTCTGAAACCGCGTTTGATAGAAGAAAAAATGCTGATCCTTTTGCGACAAGGCAAGGTGAGCAAATGGTTTTCGGGCATTGGGCAAGAGGCGATTTCGGTCGGGACTACGGAGGCACTCCGCCAAGACGAATACGTAATGACCATGCACCGCAATTTGGGCGTTTTTACGAGCCGTAATGTGCCTTTGTACAAACTGATTGCGCAGTGGCAAGGCAAAATTACGGGTTACACCAAAGGGCGCGACCGTTCTTTCCATTTTGGGACAAACGAACACCATATTGTGGGCATGATTTCGCATCTGGGACCTCAATTAGCCGTTGCGGGCGGAATTGGGCTTGCCGATCTGTTGCGAAACGATAAAAAAGTTACATTGGCTTTTACAGGTGATGGGGCTACTTCGGAAGGCGATTTTCACGAAGCCTTGAACGTGGCGGCGGTTTGGAATTTGCCTGTGATTTTTGTGATCGAAAACAACGGTTACGGACTTTCTACGCCCAACAACGAACAGTTTAAATGCGAACGCCTTGTCGATAAGGCTTTGGGTTACGGAATCAAAGGGATTCAGGTTGATGGAAATAATATTCTTGATGTCTATGATACCGTTTATAACCTCGCCGAAATGATGCGGCACGATCCGCAACCTGTGCTGATTGAGGCACTTACGTTCCGTATGCGAGGACACGAAGAAGCATCAGGCGTGAAATATGTCCCTAAAGAACTTTTCGAGGAATGGGGACAAAAAGACCCGATTGGGACGTATGAAAATTATTTGTTAGAAATTGGCGTGTTGAACCCCGAAACGGTCGAAAAAATACGGGCAGAAATAAAACTCGAAATAGACGAAGCCGTAAAAGTGGCTTTTGCCGAACCTGAACCTGTAGCGGATTTACAAGGTGAAATGAATGATGTCTATGCTCCTTTCGAGCAGGTCGAGATAAGACCTGAAACCGATCACAAAGCCGAAAAACGCTATATTGATGCCATTTCGGACGGTATGCGTTTGGCTATGCGCAAGCACCCGAATTTGGTTTTGATGGGGCAGGACATTGCAGAATATGGTGGGGCTTTTAAGGTTACAGAAAATTTTGTAAGCGAGTTTGGCAAAGGGCGCGTTCGCAATACGCCGCTTTGCGAGTCGGCAATCGTGGGAATTGGTTTGGGGCTTTCGATTGGCAAAGCAAAAGCGATGGTCGAAATGCAATTTGCGGATTTTGTAACTTGCGGTTTTAACCAAATTATCAATAATTTGGCAAAAACACATTACCGTTGGGGACAAAATGCCGATGTCGTCGTTCGTATGCCTACAGGTGCGGGTACAGCGGCGGGCCCTTTTCACTCCCAGTCAAACGAGGCTTGGTTTTTCCATACTCCAGGGCTGAAAGTGGTTTATCCTTCCAATCCTTATGATGCTAAAGGCTTGCTTTTGGCGGCTTTTGACGATCCGAATCCTGTCATGTATTTCGAACACAAAGGTTTGTACCGAACGCTAAGTGCCGAAATTTCCGAAGATTATTACACCGTACCGATTGGCAAGGCGAATTTGGTAACAAAAGGCAAGGATTTGACGATTGTAACTTACGGCATGGGCGTACATTGGGCGAAGGAAATTATGGAGCAATATCCTGATTATCAGGCAGATATTATCGATTTGCGAAGTCTTTTGCCTTGGGACAGCGAAGCCGTTGCCGAGTCGGTGAAGAAAACAGGAAAAGTATTGGTTTGCCACGAAGACTCGCTTACGGGTGGGATTGCGGGCGAAATAGCTTCTTGGATTGGTGAAAACTTGTTCCAATATCTTGATGCACCCGTTATGCGGGAAGGCGCACTCGATATGCCTATTCCATTTTCCCCTGTTTTAGAAAAAATGTTTTTACCAAAAGAACGCATCAAAGCGAAAATACAAACACTTTTGGAATATTAGACAAAAAAAATAGATAAGCAAGAAATGATAAATAATTTGTTGCTTATCTATTAAAATAAAATTATTCGAGGAGAAAGAAATAAAATTTGGTTTTCTAAAAAAAAAATCTTAATATTGCGGTTTAGTAAGTTCCGAAAAGGTCTAAAACATTCATTATCAAATATATCCGAGGTTTTGTGATTATGGCAAACAAAGGCAGACACAATTTCGCCCGCATTACTCCTGTCATTGACTATCCCGATTTTTTGGATATCCAAGTCCAATCTTTCAATGACTTCTTTCAGTTGGATACGCCTCCCGAAAAACGAACCCAAGAAGGACTTTACAAGGTTTTTGCAGAGAATTTTCCGATTTCGGACTCGCGCGAAAATTTTGTATTGGAGTTTATTGACTAT
>JAAFHK010000389.1 GCA_013297565.1 Cytophagales bacterium | reverse complement strand
CAGTTGAATGTAACCAAGTCATTTCAATTAATTCCTGTTCAGCGAAAAAAGCCAAGTGCAGGTACTTACTTTTGTAAACTTCCATATTTTTAATGTTTTTAAGTTTTGTTTAAAATTGATGACAACGGAAAAGGCTTGGCGAAGGCGGGAAATTAAAAGCACCGAACTTCACTAAGCACAAATGTAAATAAAAATTTCGAAAGTTCAAATTAGCACTTCTGCCCCGCTTTTCGCCAAGCCAATGTTGGCTGCATTTGGTTTTGTCGTTTTGTGTTCTACTATTTCGTTAAGTTGTACCGCAAAAACGCAAAGTTCACTAAGTTTTTTGAACTTTTCAGGTTAAGAAACCCTTTTACCTTGTCCAATTTCACAACTTTTTCAAGTCGAGAAGTCCTTTCATTTTGTCCAATTTCACAACTTTTTAAAATCCAAACTTCGTTTCATTTTATCCAACTTCACAATCTTTTCAAGTCGAGAAGTCGTTTCATTTTGTCCAATTTCACAATCTTTTCAAGTCGAGAAGTCGTTTCATTTTGTCCAATTTCACAATCTTTTCAAATCGAAAAGTCGTTTTATCCAACTTCACAATCTTTTCAAGTCGAGAAGTCGTTTCATTTTGTCCAATTTCACAATCTTTTCAAGTCGAGAAGTCGTTTCATTTTGTCCAATTTCACAATCTTTTCAAATCGAAAAGTCGTTTTATTTTGTCTAACTTCACAACTTTTTCAAGTCGAAACTTCGTTTCATTTTGTCCAATTTCACAATGTTTTAAAATCCAAACTTCGTTTCATTTTATCCAACTTCACAATCTTTTCAAGTCGAGAAGTCGTTTCATTTTGTCCAATTTCACAATCTTTTCAAGTCGAGAAGTCGTTTCATTTTGTCCAATTTCACAATCTTTTCAAATCGAAAAGTCGTTTCATTTTGTCTAACTTCACAACTTTTTCAAGTCGAAACTTCGTTTCATTTTGTCCAACTTCATAACTTTTTCAGGTCGAAAAGTCGTTTCAATTTTTCAGACTTCGTAAGTTTTTCAGTCTAAAAAGTCGTTAGAGTTTTTTTATAAATTTTGTGTTTTCCAATTGCAGCCAACTCTCTAATATACGCACCTTGCGTATTTCTGTCGAAAAATAAAAAACACTTTTCGACTTTCCAAATCTTTTGAAAAATATTTTTTCTTAACAAAAAAAAATTTATTTCCGCCCAAAAACGACAATACAAAATACGCATTGCGTTTTCTTGTATTGTTTCTGATGTTTTTTACTCGAAATGCTTTTGGACAATACAAAATACGCACTGCACAAAATTTCATTGTCGTTTGTCCAAAAGCAAGATTTTTTCCGCTATTATTTCCGTAACGTAGCGTTTTGCGCCTTGTGCGTCTTCGTAGGATCGGGTTTTGAGTTTGCCTTCTATGTACAGCAAACTGCCTTTTTCTACGTATTTTTCGGCTATATCCGCCAAAGCGCGCCACAAAATAATGCTGTGCCACTCGGTATCGGTCTGTAGTTCTCCGTTTTCTTTGCGGTAGCTTTCGCTTGTTGCCAACGAAAGTTTGGCAACTTTGATGTTTCCTTCTAAAACCTTGATTTCGGGCGTATTGCCCACATTTCCTATCAAGGTAACTTTGTTGAGTCCTTTCATGTTTTTACTCCAACGTGTCCAAAGGGCTTTTGATTTTTTTGATGCTTTGCGTGCTTACGTGCGTGTAGCGCAGGGTCGTTTTGATGTCGTTGTGTCCCAGCAGTTCTTGGATAAATTTTATATCCGTTCCGTTTTCGAGCAGGTGCGTCGCAAAGCTATGCCGCAAACCATGAATGCCAATTTCCTTGTTAATTTTGGCTTTCGTCATGGCATCTTTGAAAACCTGTTGGGCGCTCCGAATGCTGTACTGCCCGCCGTATTGTCCCTCGAAAAGGTATTTTTGAGGTTTGTATTGGCGGTAGTATTCCCGCAACTGTTCCAGCAGTGTTTCAGGCAAATTCACATAACGGTCTTTTTTACCCTTCGCACTTTCAATCAGCACTTGCATAGCTCCACTATCCACGTCCGTAATTTTCAAATTCACTATTTCGCTTACCCGCAAACCCATGCCGTAGCAGAGCTTGAGCATCGTATTGTGTTTGAGGTTGGTCGTAACCTCAAAAAGTTTTTTGATGTCCCGTGTGCTAATCACTTTGGGCAAAATCGAGGGTTTTTTCGGACGGGGAATCTCAATAAACATTTTTTCCCGTCCCAAAACCTGCTCAAAATAAAATTTGACCGCATTGATCCGACTGTGCAGGGTATTTTCCGAAAGTTTTAGCGTCTTGGTGCAGTACAAAAAATAACTTCTGATCCGTTCTGCGTCCAATTCCTCTACCTTTTTTTCTTTCAAAATCTGCAACAAAGCCCCAAATTCATTGCGGTAAGTTTTGATCGTATTGGGGCTGTAGGCTTTGAGTTCGAGGGTTTCGATAAACCGATTAAAAGCCGAAATATTGACTTCGTGAATCTCCAGACGGCTTTCTTCGGGCATGAGGCGTTTCGTGTCCAAGCCAAATTTCTCTCTATAGTATTGGTTATCAGGCACATACCATTGTTTTTTGGTATTACTCCACTTTGCGCCTACCCAGTTTTTTACTTGCTTGATCAAGGCAGGACTGCGCTTGAAACGAATAAAAATAACCCTTTTTTCACGATGTTTGGCTATTTCGTAAGTAAATGGTGTGTTTTCCATGTTTTCTTGGTGTTTTTAGAAAATAAAAAAATACCATTTTCGAAGAAAAAATGGTATTTTTTTATTTTGATTTCGTGTCAATATTACATTTTCTCAATCACAATCGCCGAAGCGCCACCGTTGCAGATTGCCGCCAAGCCTAAGTTGTGCGATATTTTTGCTTTTTTATTGCACAGTTGCTATCAATACATTAGTTTGGTCTTCGAATTTAGAATATACTCAATCAAATTGGTTCTGTAGGGCGAACATTCTTGTTCGCCACAAAAACGAACAAGAATGTTTGTTTTACGACACGAACCATTTTAGTTTCAGAATAATTACGAATGTCAATAGGAAATTTATATTCTTGATTTCCTGCTTCTCGTTCTAATATTTTCTTTAACCAATTTTCTAAATCTACTAAACTTGCCCCTTCCTTTTGTTTAATAATTTTAATAATAACAACAGAACGTTGTCCATTTGATGCTTCTCCCTTCCATATTTTCCAAAATTAAAACCGTACACAGGTATTTTTTTCTTTATACTGAAAACTGTTACAAATTACACATTCTGCAAAAAAAACTTCAGTCGGACGTAGTCCGACCTTGAAATTTCGCAACCTTTTTAAGGTCGGATTACGTCCGACTGAAGTTGATTTCGTGAGGGTTTTTAGTATATATTCGTAAATATACCAAGTTTTTAATATTTCCAATCGAGTACACAAATTTTATTTAACAAAAAATTAAGTATAAGGTACAAAGGACTCGATTGTAAAGATATTTCCCTTATTACACACCCTTTTTTACGCAAAATTGCGGTTTTTGAGGGTTTTATAGACTATTTGAGCGCCTTAACGCATTTTGGGAAAATCAAATCCGATCACCATGTTTTAATTTTAAACAGCGTTTCAAATCGTGAAAAGGCTTTGTCAATATTGACACAATACGAACAGGTTTTGGGTTTCTTAGATAGGGACAAAACAGGGCTTGAGTGTTTGGATTTTTTCAGAAACAAAGGACTGAAAACCCTCGACTATTCCAAAATTTACGAGGGTTACAAAGACTTTAACGAGTTTCTTTGTGGGTAATTAAAATTTCGTATTTGTGAATAAAATATTAGATTTGCAAATTCTCAAGCAAATTGGAATAGTTTTGCAGACTTGAAAACAGATTTTGATAGTACGGATTTTGTAGGAGAAACCGCTATGTTTTCAATATCAAAGGCAATCATTATCGAATTGTTGCCTTAGTATTTTTTTTTGCGCATACTGTTTATATCAAATTTATAGGCACGCATGAGGACTATAATCGAATCGATGTACGGAACTATAGACATAAAATAATATGCTGATTACCAGCGAATCAGAGTATAATGAAGCCTTTGCACGTTTGGACAAAATGATCGCTGAAGGTTTTGAGGGTGATCCTCAAAAAGAGGCTGTTTTTTCGGAAATTGCCCAAGCTGTAGAGTATTACGAAGACCATGTTTTGCTTATTCCTTTGCGCCT
>JAAFHK010000039.1 GCA_013297565.1 Cytophagales bacterium | reverse complement strand
GCAATAACTTTCAGGATTATTTTGGGTATTATACGCAAACTTCTCAAACATTTGATAGCAATACACGCTGGGCTCAGGCTACGAATCCGAGTGTATCCAATGCTACGGGTGGTACGGCGTATCAGGGTTGCGCATTACCTTTGAGTGATAGCAACGATAATTTTTCACTGATTCATAGACGGCAAGGCTTTACTTGCGGACATTATCAGATCAATGTTAGCCAATTTGCCAATGATTTTCAGTTATTTGTTGATGGAGTTTTGGTTGTTCAGCGTCCTTGTGTTGCGGCTTGCGGGTCGGCTTGTACGGTTAGTCCTTGTGCGGCGGGTAGTAATTTGAATAATGTTTGGCGAGGTTTTTTGAATAGCAATTCAAGAGTAGAGATGCGGGTTCGTTCTTTTACGGGCAATGCTCGTTCAGCCCTTTCTTTTGTATCTGCCCCTACCTCAGATTTTGCTGTTTCCCAAAATGTAACGGTCTGTGTTGGCGGCACTGCTTTCATGTCGGCTACTTTTCCCAATAATGCCAACTTTGAATGGTCTTTGGTGGGTGTGACTCAAGCTACGCATGGTAACACTACGGTTTCTAATTTTGGCAGCACGCCTTTGATAGCGGGAGTTTATAATTATGAGATTAAAGTTTTTGACAAAGACAACGGCTGTTCGCTTCCCTCCAGATTCATTACTGTAACCGCTACGCTGAGTATTACGCCTTTTATTTCTGCCAACGTTACGGAATATTGTCCCAAAATTCCTTTCACCCTTCAGGGAAGCGGTGGCGGTACAAATGCAAGTTATACGTGGTCGCCAGCGACAGGTTTGAATACTACCACAGGAAGAAATGTAACCGCTACGCTAATAAGTGGAAACATGACTTATTTTTTGACGGTCAATGACGGTTGCGGAGATTTTATTACCTCAATTACGATCGCAGAAAGAATAATTGCCACCGACCCTACCGTGTTTGGCGTGGGACAGTGGCGGAGTTATGTCTATGATAACGATGGCGGCACGAACCCTGCGGGGGATTTGCGGGGCGTTTATACTGTGAATCCGTATAATTTCGATTCGAACAACCAATGGGCGCAAGCCACTAATCCAAGTCTTGCTCCCAATTATGTGGGCTGTAGTTTGGCTACGAATAATTATTTTACGGTAAGTCATAAAAGAGCCGATTTTAATTGTGGAATTTATCGTTTCTCTTTGGGTTCGCATAATTCAGGGGATCGAACTTCTTTCTTTGTTGATGGTATGCAAGTATCAACTACCACAGGTGGCACACACAATTCGCCTTACATGATGCTGGGTAATGGTACGGAAATAGAGATCAGACTCACCGAACAGACAGGAGGAACTGCCCGTACCAATATACAAATAGAGCCACTTGATATTTTGGCTTATAACACCGTAGTTAATATTTGCCCTAACGTTACCAGTGTCTTTTTCAATGCCTTCAATTCGGCAAGTTTTATTTATGAATGGACTCCAACTACCTACCTCGTAGGAGCAAGCAATACCTCCCAAATGCGGGTCAATTTTCCCGCTTTCGGTCTGCAACAGGCTTACCAACTCAAAATAACAGACCCGCGCACAGGTTGTGTGTTACTTGATTTTATTACTATTGAAACCGAAACATTTAACCCAGACATAGTTCCTAATTTTAATACGGCGGTCTGTGGAGGAACTTCAGTTATTCTTACAGGTATTGGGGCGCAAAGCTACCAATGGTATAGTTTTGCGGGAGCGCAGGTGAGTACCGCTAATACTTATACGGTTACGCCACCATTTACTACAAGTTATCAAATGGTTGGTTATAACGGCTGTGAGTTTGCCACTGCTTTTATTACGATTGTAGTGGCTGAAGGAAATCCCAACGATTGGGGCAATAATGTATGGAATGCTTACGCTTTTAACCAAAATAGTTTTACGCCTGTTAATTATCGGGGTTATTATGTCGAGCCATCTTTGAGCATAGACACCCGCAACCGTTGGGCTACTGGTAGTAGCCCCAGCAGTGCTACAGGCTACGTGCCTGCCTCTTGTCCTGTTACTAACGATAACCACACGCTTGCCAATCGGCGTAAAGGTTTTCCTTGCGGCTTGTACCGTTTGCAGTCAAGAGGGCATGATGATGGCATTCAGGTGAGCATTAATGGAAATACCGTTTATACACATGATTTTAATCACCCAATTACGGCTACTTCGGCAATCGATCAGGTTTGGAGAGGCTTTTTGGGGACAGAATCTACAGTTGATTTCAGGCATCGTGAGAGAAATGGGGGTTCTTTTGCTATGTTGGATTTGATTGATATTACCAATCAATACCAATACATTGCTTCTCCGCCAGTCGTGATTTGCGAAGGGACTTCTACCCAGCTTTCGGCTTTCATGACCATTATGCCAAGCGCCATCTTGCAATGGTCGGCTTCTGATCCAAGTGCCTTTTCATTTAGTCAAACCACTGGCAATAATGCTTTTGTAACAGGACTTGTCAATGGTAATTATTTCATTACTTGTCGGGCTTTTGAGCCTTCGGCAAACTGTTTTATTGAAAAAACCGTTCCAATTACCGTAAATCCCAAGCCCAATACTGCCGCCGCCGCTTCGCTTTATGAGGCTTGCGTGGGTGAAATTGTTTTTTTGAGTGTTACAGGAGCAAATACCTACGAATGGTATGATCCAAACGGTGTAATGTTTTCAACAGCCAACTTTGTCAGCGTAACTGCCACAAATACAGGCTCTTATACAGCAAGAGGTAACAATAACTGTGTCCCGATTGATGCTTTTGTAACCATCAATGTAACGCAACCAGGTTTGACGGGATCAGAGTTTGGTAATGGATATTGGAATATTTTTGCTTACAAAGGCAACAATGTAGATTTGACAAAAAATAATTTAAGGGGTTTTTACACCGTATCGAGTCCTTCCTTTGACTCTGATAACCAATGGAATAGGCTCAGCAATCCCACTTTTGCAACAGGCTACGTAGGCTGTTCTGTACCAAACGATCAGCATACTTTAGTCGCCAAACAAACCAATTTTGCTTGCGGACGATACAGAATCGATATTCCTTTTTTTGATGATAATTTCCAATTATACATCAACGGAACATTGTTCGCATCAGCTACAGGGGCGGGCGCTCGGCTAAACGTTTGGACAGGCGTACTCATACCAACCTCAACAGTAGAGTTTCGTTGGCAAGAAAATACGACCGATTCAAGAGGAGCAGTTAATTTGACTTTGCTACCGCAAACGGCGACAGAAACCACATGGACTGGGCGCTTCTCGGACGATTGGTTCAATCCCCAAAATTGGTGTAATATTGTCCCTGACCGCCATACTGACGCATTTATTCCCGCTTTGGGCGTAGCCAATATGCCAAAAATCAATTCGGCAGGAGCAGAAACCAAGCATATTGTCATTGAAAATGGTGCAAATATTATCATAGACCCAAATATTCCGATCCATATCTATGGAAACTGGGACAATAGCGGTTTTTTGACCGCAGGCAATACAAGCACCGTTTTTATCACAGGGGCTACATCTACTTTTATCAAAGAATCACAGCCTTTTCATAATCTTATGCTTCACAAAGTGCCTTTCGCAACCATAAATTTGCAAAGCAATGTTACCGTAAATCACCTTTTGACCTTAGAAAGCGGAGCTATCGACCTCAACGGAAATACCCTTCGGATCAACAATCCTGATCCAAATGCGATTGTTCGCAAGGGTAATAGCTACATTCGAAGCGAAAAAACCGACATGACCTGTAAGATTTGCTGGCGAACAGACGGTTTTGCTACCGTTTATGAATACCCTTTTGGCTATTCACAAACGCAATATATTCCTGTAATTTTCAATAAAAAGACAGCTGTAAATACGACCATTTGCATAGCAAGTTACGGAACAGGGCAAAACAATTTGCCACTGCCGCCAAGTGCGCCTTTTGCCCCTTTTATTGCTATTTCGCAAGGAGGAACGGCAGATGTGCTGATCGACCGCTGGTGGGATATACAGTCAAGCCTTGACCCGCTTCCTGCTCCCTACGCAGACATTACGCTTGCGTACCGCCCAGAAGAAGCCCAAACTTTGCCCTTTCCAAGAAGCACGGATTTTATCCGAATCCAGCATTTTGACCCCAATCTAAATAAATGGGATACTCCTTATTCTCCCGCTTACCTCGTCAATACTATAGGCATCGGGACGGTTACAGCAGTCGATATAGCAAAGTTTTCACCCCATACGATCATTCTTGATCCGTTCCAACTTCCTGTTGAGTACCGATATTTTACAGCCAAGCCACAGAAAAACCAAGTTTTGCTGGAATGGGAAACCGTTTGGGAACGAAATAATGCCTTTTTCGAGATCGAAAGAAGTACAAATGGCAAGGATTTTTACCCAATTAGCCGAAAATTAGCCCAAAATGCTCTTTCAAAATACATTTTTACGGATCAAAAACCATTTTTAGGAACGAATTATTACCGCCTCAAACAAGTCGATACAGATGGCAAATTCGAATATTCAGTCATTCGGGCAGTGGTTTTAGAAAGCTTACAAACCTTTGAACTGCTGATAGTTCCAAACCCAACAAGTGTCGATAATATACATATTCGCTTGAATTTTGCACTCAATACCCCCCTGAAAGTGTTTGTTTTAGACCTTCTGGGACGTGAAATGTATAGAACCGAATTTGCCAATAGCGAAAATGGAGAGTATCTTTTGCCTTTCGTCCAAAAACTTCCTCATGGTGTTTATTGTCTTCAAGTCCAAACAGGCGACAGGATTTGGACAAGAAAATTGATGATTGTTGAGTAAGGTGTTTGTCGGATTTGAACAAACAAAAACAGCCATTTCTGAAAAAAAATGGCTGTTTTTACTTTTTAAGTCTAAATATTCTTAACGAACTTCACTTACTTTTTCTGCCGCTTTTTCCAAAACGATTTCCTTTTTCAAGCGGTCTTGGATTTTAAACAGTTCAGCGTCATTCGGTACGGCAGGTTTTTCGGCAATGCTTGGCGCAATCACCAAAGAAACGATGGAAGTCAATTTGATCAAAATATTCATAGAAGGTCCCGAAGTATCTTTGAACGGATCACCTACGGTGTCGCCTGTAACAGAGGCTTTGTGCGGATCAGACCCTTTGTAATAAATTTGCCCGTTAATTTCTACGCCTTTTTCAAACGATTTTTTGGCATTGTCCCAAGCCCCACCTGCGTTCGATTGGAAAATAGCCATCAGTACGCCCGAAACCGTAATCCCCGCCAACATACCGCCCAACACTTCGGGACCAAAAGCATAACCTACAATCACAGGCGTAACGATTGCCAAAACCCCTGGCAAAATCATTTGTTGAATAGCGGCGTTAGTCGCAATTTTTACGCAACGGTCATATTCAGGTTTGCCTGTGCCTTCCATAATGCCTTTAATTTCACGGAATTGGCGGCGCACTTCCTCTACCATAAGCATTGCCGCTTTCCCTACCGCCGACATTGCCAAAGCCGAAAAAACAAAAGGAATCATACCGCCCACAAAAAGCCCTGCCAAAACATTCGCTTTATATAAATCGATAGCCGAAATACCCGCAATTCCCACAAAAGCCGCAAAAAGTGCCAAAGAAGTCAGTGCCGCCGAAGCAATCGCAAAACCTTTCCCGATGGCGGCAGTCGTATTGCCTACTGCGTCCAAAACGTCTGTTTTTTCACGAACTTCTTTTGGCAAATGGCACATTTCAGCAATCCCGCCCGCATTGTCGGCAATGGGTCCGAAAGCATCGATGGCTAATTGCATAGCCGTAGTTGCCATCATGCCCGCCGCCGCAATAGCTACCCCGTACAAACCAGCCAATTCATAAGAAACCATAATCCCAACTGCCAAAACCAACACAGGTGCGGCAGTCGACATCATACCTATAGAAAGCCCTGCAATAATATTCGTAGCCGCCCCAGTCGAAGATTGGCGAATAATCGAATTAACAGGAGGTTTGCCCATGGAGCAGTAATATTCGGTAATGTACGAGATCAAAGCCCCAACTACTAAACCCAAAACTATCGAAGCAAAAACCCCATTTGGTGTAAATTCGATGCCTCGCAAAACCATTTTGGAAGGCAAAAGCCACATCACCAAAAAATAAGAGGCAATAGCAGTCATAATAATTGCTGACCAGTTGCCCATATTCAAGGCTTGTTGTACATTGGAACTTCCTTCTTTTATTTTGACGAATAATGTTCCCACCATTGAGAACAAAATTCCCAAACCACCAATCAACATGGGCAAAATAATAGGGGCAACACCTCCGACCGCATCAGCAGATACTATTTCACGTCCCAAAACCATCGTGGCAAGCATCGTAGCCACATACGAACCGAACAAATCAGCCCCCATGCCTGCTACGTCCCCTACGTTGTCGCCTACGTTATCGGCAATAGTGGCAGGGTTGCGAGGATCATCTTCGGGGATTCCCGCTTCTACTTTTCCAACCAAATCCGCCCCTACATCAGCCGCTTTAGTATAAATCCCACCGCCCACACGAGCAAAAAGAGCAATACTTTCCGCCCCTAAGGAGAAACCTGTCAAAACTTCCAACGCCCGTTCCATTTCTTCACCATTCACACCTTCCTTGACGAACATAGCTTTGAACAAAATAAACAGCGAACCCAAGCCCAGCACTGCCAAACCTGCTACGCCCATGCCCATCACCGAACCACCCGTAAAAGATACGTTCAGGGCTTTAGCAAGGCTTGTTTTGGCGGCTTGAGCCGTTCTTACGTTCGCTTTAGTCGCAATGCGCATTCCAATAAAACCAGCCATTGCCGAAAATACTGCCCCAATCACGAAAGCGGCTACAATCATAGGGCTTGATTTGGGATTGGTCATGCCCAAATAACCCAAAAATAAACTCGCTAAGACCACAAAATACGACAATACACGGTATTCTTCCTTCAAAAACGCCATAGCGCCTTCGGCAATGTAGCCCGAAATAGTTGTCATTTTTTCATCTCCAGCATCTTGTTTGCTTACCCAGGCCGATTTGATCGCCGTATAAGCCAATGAAATAAGTCCCATGGCGGGAACTGCGTAAATTATATACTCCATTCGAAATTATTGGTAAAATTTTTTCTGTTGTTTTTCTAAAAAGTTCGCAAATATATTTTGAATACACTAATAAAACAAAAGCAATCAAAATTTTTGCGATTTTGAAGGAGATTCAAAGGCTAATTTTGAGGAATAAAGTGTAAAAATCTGAATATGAACGTAAAAAAAAGGGCGAATGCCCTTTTTTTGTATTTGCTCTTTTGAAAACAAAATATTCTTTATTTTTTGATCACAACAACCAAGTATTTGTTTTCCCAAAAGGCTTTAGCATTTTTGATCACAATCACATTGTCGCCGCCTTGTTTTTCAACAGCATACGAATCTTTGCTACGTTCAGGAATGATCGTTTCGATTTCTTTACCGCCCGCCACAATTTTTTCTTGGTAACGAATATCAACCAGCGTAAAATCCGAAGGTTTGATACTGCTCGAAAGTCCCGCAATTTTGCCTTTGAACAAGCCTTTGCGTTCCAAAATATTGCGATCATCGAGCTCTTTGCGTGTGCCAATCGTGTAATATCCCTTGCTGAGTTCGTCTTGAGCTCCTGTAAGGGCTGAAGAAGTAGAGTCAAGTGCGGAAGCTGTAGTGGCATATTTTGACTGCCAGCCTTTTACCTCTGCTTGCAATTCGCCAATCTGCACTTTCAACTCCTCTGTATAGCGGTCTTTGTCCTGAATTTGTTTGTTCAATTCATCAACCATCTTTTTCAACATGGCGTTTTCTTTGCCTGCTTGTGAGAGTTTGGCTTGCAACGCACCTACTTTGGCTTGGTTTTCTGCCAACATTTTTTCCAAATTGGCAAAACTTTGGTCGATAGTAACCACGCCTTCCTGCCCCGCTACAGTTCCTTTTTGGATTTTAGCCGCCATCTGACGGATACGTTCCTCATTGGCACGCATGGAGTCGAGGCTTGAGTATAGCTCGTCCATTTCGGCATTGATGTTCTTGATATAGGCGCTGTCTTTTTGAGAACCCGCACGTAGTTCCTCGTTTTCGGCTTTTAGCTTTTGCATTTCTTCGCTATTTCCACCGCAATAGGTTAGAAATGAAGCACTTACAACCATGAAGGTTATTTTTAGGAAATTTGAAAGTTTAGAAATCATAGGGATTTATGAGTTTTAGGTTTATAAAAATCAGGGCAAAATTAGAATAAAAATTGCGATTATTGACTAAAAAATAAAAAAAATTAGGATATTAGCGCTCGAAAACAACAATCAGATATTTTTTCACTTTCCAAAAATTTTACAAACATGGGAAAAGGTACAGACGGATTAGCTACTTTGTTGCTTGGTATCGCAGTAGGTGCGGTTGCTGGCATTTTGTTGGCACCCGATAAAGGCGAAAATACACGCCGTAATATTGCAGATAAAGCGGGACATCTTAAAGACGACCTGAACAAAAAAGCGGGCGAATTGAAAGAGGAAATCTCTAAAAAATCAGCCGAATTGAAAGAAGAAATCTCTAAAAAGGCTTCCGAAATTCAGAAAGACCTCGAAAAACAAGCCGAAACAAGTAAGCAAAAACTCAACAAACTGGTTGATAACCTCAAAACCCACAAAAATAACAGTGGAAAAGTAGAGGAAGCCGAAATAGTAAATGATGAGGCTTAGTGAATAGAGTTTATGAATAAATCTGTAGCATACCCTTTAAGGTGTGCCAAAGTTTTGATTTTCAGTGTTTTATAAACACCCTAAAGGGCGTTTTACAAATTGTTCATAAACTTTATTAGATAAAAAAATCCAAAAGTGTTGAAACTTTTGGATTTTTTTTAACAATTTGATAAAAAATTTATCTGCCTTATGTAGCCTTGACAAGGCTTATGACGATATAGACGAAATATTAAGAATTTTCCTCTTCAGGATAAGGGATAAAAACAAAATTAGTAAAATCCTCATCGATGACGAACAGGCAACAAAATTCTTCAGGATTTTTATAAACCGCCGTAAAATCTGCCAGATAATCCTGATCTACCAAGCCTCTTTGTAAAAATTCCTCCAAAAAAGAAGCGTAATAATGCCAATCCAAATCCAATTCCGTGCGTCCCAAAAGCAGTTGCCCAACGGGTTGCTTGATCCTACAAATGGGAAAAATGGGAAAATCAGAAATTTTGCGCTTGCGAATGTGGTAGGAGGCTTCAGAAATAGTTTGGGCTATTTTGACAAAATCGCGCGTGATCGTGCCTAAATATTTACCATTGAGTTCAGGATCGTTGTTCATAAACCAATTTTATTTGGACAAGTGAAGTAAATTACGTAAAATCGAATTTTTGTGTAAAAATAGTATTTTTAAAATTCATATATTTGCCTAAAAGTCAAATACTTAACGAAATTTATCATGAACGTTTTAATCATAGGTTCGGGCGGTAGAGAACACGCCCTCGCATGGAAAATAGCCCAAAGTCCGCTTTGCGAAAAACTTTACGTAGCTAC
The DNA here is from genome assembly GCA_013297565.1 of Cytophagales bacterium. GTDB lineage: Bacteria > Bacteroidota > Bacteroidia > Cytophagales > Thermoflexibacteraceae > JAAFHK01. The sequence continues at coordinate 7,676 of JAAFHK010000039.1, read as the reverse complement.
GGGTAATGCAGGAACAGCACAAATAGCCCAAAATATCGACCTGGGTATCAACGATTTTCCCAATATCAAGAAAACAGTTCTCGAAAAAAATATTTCATTGGTAATCGTAGGACCCGAAGAACCTTTGGTAAATGGTCTGGCGGATTTTTTCAGACATGATCCTGAACTCCAAAAAATCAAATTTATTGGGACAAATCAGTCGGGCGCGCGCTTAGAAGGAAGTAAGGATTTTGCCAAACATTTTATGAATACGCACCGAATCCCTACGGCTTTGCACCGCAGTTTTACGCCTGAAACCCTGCAAGAAGGTTTGCAATATATTGATAATCACTCCCTTCCGATTGTCCTCAAAGCCGATGGTTTGGCGGCAGGAAAGGGTGTGGTGATTGCGGATACTTATGCCGATGCCCGCAAAAATTTTATGGAAATGTTGGCTGGCAAATTTGGTAAGGCAAGCCAAAAAGTCATTGTTGAAACCTATATGCACGGAATCGAAATGTCGGTTTTTGTACTTACAGACGGCAAAAATTTCATTACTTTGCCCGAAGCCAAAGATTACAAACGCATAAGTGATGGCGACAAAGGTTTGAATACTGGCGGAATGGGGGCGGTTTCTCCTGTGCCTTTTGCCAATGAGGATTTTATGCTCAAAGTTCGCAAACGCATTATTAACCCAACTTTGAAAGGTTTGCAAGCCGAAGGCATTGATTATGTGGGTTTTATTTTTATTGGAATTATGAATGTAAATGGTGATCCCTTTGTGGTCGAGTATAATGTGCGTTTGGGCGATCCCGAAACCGAAGTGGTCTTACCAAGAATTGAATCGGATTTATTGGAAATTTTTGACCTCACAGCCCAAAAACGCCTCAATGAAGTCCAACTAAAAATAAGTCCTAAAACTGCCACAACCGTTATGCTCACAGCCAAAGGGTATCCTGAAAGTTACGAAAAAGGGACAAAAATGACAGGTTTCGAAAATTTGCCAAAAGAAGCTTTGGCGTTTCATGCAGGCACCAAAACACTTGATAATCAGATAGTTACGAATGGAGGCAGGGTAATTGCCATGACTGCCCTTGCCGACACACTGGACGAAGCCCTCGATATTTCGAATCGTGCCGCCGAAATTCTAAAATTCGAAGGAAAACACTACCGAAAAGACATTGGTTTTGATTTGAAGAAATTGGTCAAATGATCTTGCTTTTTTCATCATTTGGCATTTAATAAACAACAAAACAGCCCTTTTTTTATAAAAAAGGCTGTTTTGTTGTTTTACCCATAATTAATGCGTTTTGCAGGCTTCGATAGCTTCTTCTACAGTTTCGGTATAGTGAATTTCGAATTGGCTAAACGAAAAATTGGGGTGTTCTTGGGCTATTTTTTTCTTGCCCAGCTCCACACTGATTCGGAAATATTGGTCTTGAGGCAATATCTTGAAATGATATTTCAGCCCATGCTCTTTCAACATTCGTACTTTCCAATCCACGTGATACCAAGTCATCGAGGGCTGATCAAAAACGGTCAGGGCAGTTTTATCAAAAATCAAACACCTAATATAATAGTCTGCAATGAGTTGCTTAAGTTTTTCATTAAAAACCTTTCTAAATTCCTGTTCAGGAATGAACGATGTTTTGGCTTTGACCATTGCCCAGTTCTGCTCCTTGTTGTACTGTATATCAACAAATTTGTCGGTATAGTAGAGTATTCCTTCCATTGTTTTCTGTAAAATTTTAGATACCATAAATAAAACATCAAAAATAAAGCATTTGTTTTCTATTCTTCAATCCCATAAAGTTTTATCTTTCGGTACAAAGTGCGTTCAGAAATCCCCAAATCTTGGGCGGCATTTTTGCGCCGATTATGGTTTTTCTTTAAGGCTTTCATAATCATTTCTTTTTCTTTTTCTTCCAAAGACAGACTACCTTCGGGAATAGAATCTGCTATTTCGTGGCTTACTTCTTCTATTTTTTCGAATTGGTAAGCATCATTTTTTTGCGAACCGTTTGAGGAAGCACCCAAAAGCAAGGAAGGCTGTTCCATTTTTTGCCCAAAAATCTCCTCCTCAATGTTGTGAAAAAGGTGTTTATTTTCAGCAATAATGTTACTTGCTTTGCTGTCGCCTTGTTCCAGAAGCGAAAGAACCAATTTTTTCATGTCGTTCATTTCCCTTTTTAGGTCGAAAAGAAGTTTATAAACCAGCTCCATTTCTGAATGGTGCGTTTCTTTCGAATGGTTTTCTACGGGAACGGGTAGCAAATTCCTTTGATTGGAGGGCAAATATTTCGAGAGGGCTTCAACCGTAACGAGTCTGTCCATTTCGAGTAAGGAAATATGATCGACAATATTTTTTAACTGCCGAATATTGCCAGGGAAACGAAATTTGAGCAAAAGTTGCGAAGCCTCATCATCGAGTGCCAAAGGTTTTACCTTGTATTTTTCACCAAAATCAATCGCAAATTTGCGGAAAAGCAACAAAATATCATTATTGCGTTCCCTCAAAGGCGGAACGTAGATCGGTACGGTATTCAAACGATAATACAAATCCTCCCGAAACTCATTTTTTTCGACTGCCCTGATCAGATTCACATTCGTAGCCGCAATCACCCGCACATTCGTTTTTTGGACTTTCGAAGAACCTACTTTGATAAATTCTCCGTATTCCAAAACCCGCAACAGTCGGGCTTGAGTACCCAGAGGCATTTCTCCAATTTCGTCCAAGAAAATAGTTCCGCTGTTCGTTTCTTCAAAATAACCTTTTCGAGTTTCGTAAGCGCCTGTAAATGAGCCTTTTTCGTGTCCAAAAAGTTCTGAATCTATTGTCCCTTCTGGAATCGCCCCGCAGTTGATGGCTATAAAAGCCCCATGTTTGCGCTGGCTTAATTGGTGAATAATTTTGGAAAAAGACTCCTTGCCGCTACCGCTTTCGCCTGTGATCAGCACGGTCATATCTGTCGGGGCTACTTGTGCCGCAATCTCGATAGCATGGTTCAAATTTGGAGAATTCCCAATCACATTAAACCGCCTTTTGATGTCTTGAATATCGATCATTTTTCCAAGTAGAATAGGCTTTCCTGTTCAAAGCGCAGGATATAAGCCTACGCTACAGGAAAACCAATTTTGATTAGTAATATAAGAACAAAAATACAGAAAAAAAATACCATTTTTTGCAAAATGGTATTTTTTAAAATTCTTTGAAACAGAACTATTGTTTTGGTTTCGCACGCAGTACAGTCGATCCGCCAATCCAACAATTCAGCCCTACTTCTTTACCTTCTTTATCAGATGCGAAAGTAAATATATCCGTTTTGGAAGGAAATTGGGCTTGTGCATTACGCATACCTTCCATATTTCCTGCGGCGGCGTACATATCGTAAGCGGCTAAGAAGCAATAACGCTGCTCAACAGGATTGCCTTTACAGTCGTTTGCGCTATTCATATAGAGTTGGGCTACCAAACTATAGGCTTCCCCTTTTTTGCTGGCATCAACCCCTACGGCTTTTTGGGCAAGTTCTCTTGCTTTGCCTTTGCTACCTTTTTTGGCATAGAGTTTTGCCATGTTGATATAAGTGTCCGCTTTTTTGGCAGGTTCTACATCGGGCATATCGGCTATTTTATTATACCATTCGAAGGCTTTTTCTTCCTCACCTTTGGCGTACATTTGTTTGGCAATTACTTCACCCAAGCCAAAAGAAGGCTCTTTTTGGAAAATAGTTATCGCCACTTCCATGAAAAGCGGATCGTCAATACATTTGTTTTTAACCAAGCATTTAAAGATTTTTTTCGCCGAAACAACGTCTTTATTGGCTTGGTATTTTTCGTTCAAAACCGTTTTGGCAAATTGGCAATCACAAGGAATAGCCGCTTCGTAGAGTTTGTCCAAAGCCTCTTCAGTTTCAGTCCAACCTTTTTTATCGGCTTCTTGGGCAGATTCGAGATGTTCATCTACCATTGCAGAAAGCTGATCATAGACTTGGATTACTTTTTCTTGAGTATAAATGCCTTTTTTATTTTTCTTACAAACGACATCAAAATACAAAGAAAAATTTGATTTTGGGGTTTCTTTGCCGCTTAGTTCAATGATTTTGCTGTACAAATTGTCCAACAAATCCAAGGCTTTGTCGTCATTTCGCCCAATCAGATAACTGTAGGCAACTGCCCCTTTGCGTTGTAAAACATCTTTTTCTTCTCCAAAATACGCAATACGGTCGTCATAAAGTTTGAGAAGTTTGTCCTGATATTCTTTTTGCTTGGCGGGGTCTTTTTCAGCCGCTATTAAGGCTTTATACATATTTTCACCATGCTGATACAAAGATTTATGTACTTTGGGACAGTTGGCATAGACCCAGTTAAATGTTTCGAGCGCACCTGCATAGTCTTTCGCTTTTGCGGCATCTGTAAAGACGATAAATTTCTCTTTGGCTACCCCAGGATCGCCACAAGCGTCCCAGTTGTAACCTTGCGCTTGCGCAAAAGTGAAAGAATTTGCTGCAAAAAGTACGAATAACAAAGCCAATAATTTAGGAAAATTAGTTTTTACCATTTTTCTATAAGTTTTGAAGTGAAAAATAAGTTTTTTAAGAATTGAGTTTTGTGCTTTGAGTAAGGTGCAAAATTAATAAAAGATTAAAACAAAGTCCAATTTTTTTCTTTTGTTTGAACTTGCCTTTTCAACGTTCTGTGCGTAACTTTCTATATATATTTCTATTTTTTTTAACAAAAAACAAGATTTAGGTAATTAATTTTTCAAAAAAATAAAACCCGCAAGGTTTCCGAAACTTTGCGGGCTTTATCAAAAACAAATTTATTTTTTATTTGGCATAACTCACCGCACGGGTTTCTCTAATTACGGTAACTTTGATTTGTCCTGGATACTGCATATCTTTTTCTATTTTTTGTGAAATATCAAAAGACAGTTGCCCTGCTCGTTTGTCCGAAACATTTTCCGCATCAACCAAAACTCGCAATTCACGACCCGCTTGGATCGCATAGCATTTATTTACGCCCTTGAACGACATGGCTAAAGTTTCCAATTCTTTGAGGCGTTGGATATAAGATTCCATCATTTCGCGCCTTGCTCCAGGACGTGAGCCTGAAATAGCATCACAAACCTGCACAATGGGCGAAAACATAGTGGTCATCTCTATTTCGTCATGGTGAGCGCCTATCGCATTGCAGACTTCGGGGCTTTCTTTGTATTTTTGAGCCAAATTCATACCCAAAATAGCGTGTGGCAATTCGTTTTCCTCATGCCAAACTTTCCCAATATCGTGCAACAACCCTGCTCTCTTTGCTACTTTGGGGTTCAAGCCCAATTCGGCAGCCATAATCGAACATAATTTGGCAACCTCCCTTGAGTGTTGCAAAAGATTTTGACCATAAGACGACCTAAAACGCATACGGCCTACCATGCGGATCAGCTCTGGATGAACGCCATGAATGCCCAAATCGATAACGGTGCGTTCGCCGATTTCAACTATCTCATTTTCAATGTCTTTCGTAGTTTTGGCGACAATTTCCTCTATTCTGGCAGGGTGAATACGTCCATCAGCCACCAAACGTTGCAAGGATATTTTGGCAATTTCCCTACGAACAGGATCGAAACCAGAAATAATAATTGCTTCGGGGGTATCATCTACAATAATTTCCACGCCCGTTGCGGCTTCGAGAGTACGTATATTTCGCCCTTCACGCCCAATGATTTTTCCTTTGAGTTCATCACTATCGAGGTTAAAAACCGATACGCAGTTTTCAATCGTATGTTCGGTTGCCGTTCTTTGTATCGTATTGATTACGACCTTTTTAGCTTCTTTAGTAGCCGTTAGTTTGGCTTCTTCGATGATCTGTTTAATGTGGCTTGCGGCTTTGGATTCGGCTTCGGTTTTCAAAGCCTCCATAAGTTGTTTGCGTGCTTCTTCGGCTTTAAGATTGGCAATTTTTTCAAGTTGCGTTACTTGCTCCAAACGCATTTTATCCGCCTCTTCTACTTTTTTATCCGCCAATTCCAGTTTTAGTACCAAATCTTCTTGCATTTTTAACGTAATAAACCCTTGATCCTTGAGTTCCTCTTGTGTTTTCATCAGTTTGGACTCTAAGGTTTTGAGTTCGGTTTCGCGCTGTTTGAGTTTGGCTTCTTGTTGCTTGAGTTTATTTTCGTTGGTAAGCAAAATATTTTTTTTTCGATTGCTTTCGTTCTCAAATTCTGATTTGAGTTTCAAAAAATTTTCTTTTGCCTCCAAGATTTTATTTTTCTTCAGCGTTTCGCTTTGCAAATCCGCCTCTTTTAAGATTTGAGCCGCTTTGTTTCGGGCTTCTCTTTCGAGTTTTTTTAATACTTTGAGGAGTAGATACCTGCCCACGCCCACGCCTACGGCGAAGGAAAGAAGGGCTATAAGAACTTCAATCAACATGGTTTTTGCTCATTTTTGGGGACTAATGTATTTAAAATGAGCTTTTTAGGAGATTTCAGGCAAATGAGTTTTCGAGCTATCGGGCAGGCTCAAGGCTTTGTCCACGATCTGATCCATATATTCAACTTTTTTTTGGCAGTCAGTAAATTCTTCAGCAACCAAGAACTGCTGAAACACACTATCAAAAGCAACCATTGCTAACAAATCTTGCTTGTCCGTTATGCGGAAATGCTGTTTGAGATGTTGCACGGATTCATTAAGTTGCGCCGCCGCTTTTCTCACCGCATCTACATCACGTTGCGCCGCTTTGATTGTGTATTCTCTTTCCAAAATATGAATTTTTATGGGTATTTCAGCCATTTAAACTAATTTGATTACCCGATAGGTATATATATCTGAAAAAAAAATTGGCAAAAAAGCCAATTTGGATATCGAAAACCACTTTATAATTCCTAAAAAGCCTGTACAGTTACGGTAATTTGAATACTGTTTTTGAAAGAAAAATACAGACATAACTAAACCAATAACGCAAAATACGCACAAAGGTTGTAAGGGGTGCAAAGTACAATTTTTTTTGATTATATAATAATTTATTTGAAATTTTCTCAAAAAAATTATTAAAAAACATTTGAACAATTTTGCTAAAACCGCCCTAAATTAGCCTCTTAAAATGGATCGAATTTTGTATTTTTATGCTACGTTGTTTTTTTGTTATAATCTTTTTTTCAAAAAAGCATTTATTTTTTGCTATATTACTAATATTGCGGGCGAATGGGTAAATAGCGTCAAGACAAACCAATATGAAAAAAGCATTGTTTTTTATTGTTTTTATAATAATTTGTGTCGATCTGTGGGCACAAATTCCACCTATTCGACATGGTTTTTTTGACTTAAGTGCTTGGGATTTCGACAAACAGGGTTCGATTGATTTGGACGGAGAATGGGAATTTTATTGGGGCAAATTGCTTGATTATGAGGATTTTAAACATATTTCTGAACCCGATGCTTTCGTCCAATATCCGTCTGTTTGGAACAAATGGGAGCTAAATGGTACAACACTGGGTAGCACAGGGTATGGCACATACCGTTTGCGTTTCCGAACTACTGCTAAGTCTTTGGCTATCAAGGTTTTACCTCATTCTTCGGCATATAAACTCTTTATTAATGACAGCCTTCTGGTCAGTAGCGGAACGGTTGGGACAAATGTCGATACGCACAAACCTGCAAGAACTCTGCAACAAACTTTAGTTTTTCCAGTCCAAAAAATTGATA
>JAAFHK010000387.1 GCA_013297565.1 Cytophagales bacterium | reverse complement strand
AATGTGTAAGAGACCGATCCGTCAAACGCCCCGAACTCGCCAAGACAATTTCACGCGTTCCGCATCTTGTTTCGGCAAGCATAATTTGTTGCCAAGTTTCTGACCCTACAAGTCCATCAATCGTAATATTATGTTCCGTTTGAAATTTGATAACAGCCTGATAAGTTCCCAAATCGAAAGTATCATTGGGTTCATCATCAAGGTAACCTAATTGTTTGAGTTTCAAGTCCAAGCGAACAATCTGCTCACCATGATCCCCAAATTTTAGCATTTCTTTTAGATCAGTCGAATGGTGCAAAGCCAAAAGGCAATCCCACGTTTTGCGTCCTACAATGCCATCAACTTCCAAACCTTGCTCCTCCTGAAATTTGACCACGCCTTGATAGGTTTCGAGATCGAAAGTGTCGTTTGGCATTCCATCGAGATAGCCCAAATCGTTCAAATATTGGTCTAAAAGCAAAATGGTATCTCCAGTATCCCCAAACTTTAGTTGCATAGTAGGAAATACAATCGGTTTGGAAGCCAAAAGTACCTGCATGGTTTCGAACTCGACCACACCGTTTGCTTTCAAACGTTTTAAGGATTGGAATTTTAAAACAGCCTCCAAGGTTTTTTCATCAAAGGTTTGATTATCAAGGGTTTGCAAAAGTCCAACTCGATATAATTCATTTTTTAGATAGGCAATATTTTCACCCTCTTGCCCTACTTCGAGATGTACAAATATTTTTTGGGAAATGGCTTTTTCGAGCGCCGTTTTGAGGCTTTGACAACGGCGAATATAAAATTGTTGGTATTGTTTGGCATTGCGACCTGCCACATACAACGGATATTCCGAAAAATCGCCTGAAATAAGGGCGGGAATCGCTTTTCCTGTCCAAGAAGGATTGTAGGTAAAAGCCCTAAAAACTTCACAATAAATTTCAGGCTCTTGAAAAAAATCGTCAAGGGCGGCGTTAGTCAAATTATCAATTTTTGCTCCGTTCAAAAGCGGCTCGACCAGTAACTGGTAATTCGAGCGCCAAGTTACTTGGTTCAAACCTCGACCTCTATATTTATAAAAATCTGTATCTCTTGCCCGATTGCGTACCTCCAAAGGCTGATCGGCAGGATAAATCTCACTATTCCATTTTTCCAAATCCTCGTCCGAACTGATCGCACCCCAAGCCTTCAACAAATCGCCCGCTTTTCGGTTCGGAGCTTTGTTATAACTCATTTTTCTGCCCCTGTTTGTCCCAAAAAAATACGCATCATTGCGGAAATCGTCCAGATCGGCAGAACCGCCAAATTCCGTAAGTGGTAAAAATGTTCCGCCTGTTTCGTTATAAATAATGCAAAAATGCCCAATAAATTCGTTCAAAGAAATCGTTTTTCGCCCAATCAAATGTTCCAGATTTTCCCTGAAAATTCGATCAAAATTTTCCTCCAAAACCAAATGAGGGAATAAAGTGGGAGCAGTATTTCGAAATTCATTAAACCAATCCGCAAAAGGAATGTGCTGTAAATCAAAGGTTTGCTCATTGAGAATCGCCCAAGTCATATTGCCCACTACTCCGTCAGCCGTAATCCGCACCGCTTTTTGGAACTTGCGCACTGCCACAAAAGTCTGATCATCAAAGGTATGATTAATTTCGTTTTCGGGAAGAAAGCCTTTTTCAGCCAATAATTGCTTCATAAGGCGTACATTTTCGTTTTGATCGCCTTTTTGTAGGATTTTAGAAAGTAGTTTCATATTTGGGCAATTTTACAATTTCCCCAAATATCGAAATTTTTAAGAAAAAAGCAAATTTTTAAGATATTTTTTACTGTACAAGTGGCTTTAGCCCGCCTTGTATTCAAATTGAAGGCGGCTGAAGCCGCCTATACAATTCACTCCCTTGTTTGTGTCCCCACAAACGACTCTGCCGTTGTAAAACGAACATTCTTGTTCGTTTCTGTGGCGAACAGGAATGTTCGCCGTATTCTGCCCTTGTTTGTGTCGCACAAACGACATCGGCTGTCGTAAAACGAACATTCTTGTTCGTTTCTGTGGCGAACAGGAATGTTCGCCGTACATTTCATAGGACTTACGCAATTTTGAAAAATTAGCAAACTCAAGCAAGTCTGACCGTAGGTCTGACGTTTAAATACTGCTTTTTCGTGCGTCAGACCTACGGTCACGTTTATTGGCAAACAAGAATGTTCGCCGTACATTTCAGCGCTTTATAAAAATAAACTCCCCGCCTTCGTCCCCTGATTCGTGGATTACGCCCATTTCGGGGGTTTGTTTGGTATTGTCGATGACGGTTTTCGAGAACGAACTAAACAATTCGCTTGCGGTAAGGTACATTTTATCGGTGTCCCGCAGGTTCTGCAACATATATTTCAGAAACAGCGACTCATCAGCTACTACGGTCATTTTGCCGCTTGTCATGGCTTGGCGGCTTTTTTTGTTATACAAACCTGCCAATTTGATTTGCTCATCGCGCTTTTGCTTGTCGTTTTTAGGTGTGGCGTTGCGTTCGTCTTTGACTTCCCTAAAAATACTGCCCGAAAAACAGGCATCGGTTACTAAAAGGATATGTTTGCATTTCATTCGTGCCAAATATTCGTCTTTTAGCGTATTGTTCGAAATCCACTTGGCGCGGCTGTTTGCCGAAGGCGATTTGGCATCTACGGGCAACCAATAGCCCACGTCCTTGCTGTTGCCTTGTGCGTCCGTAACCTTGTCCAAATGCCCATGCCCTGCATAAAACACCAAAAGATTATCCTGCTCGCCCAAAACATTGTTCATAAGGCTATCGAGTGCCTCGATGATCCCGTCCCGTTCGGGGTTCTGTAGGTACGTAATCCGTTCTTTCTCAAACTGATAAAAGGTAGTAAGGGTGCGGATCAGGCTATCGGCATCGCGCACAGGCTTGTTGAGTTTATTGATAAATTTGTAGTCTTGCACCGCAATCACGAGGGCATAATAGTGCTTGCCTTCTGCCTTATCAATGCCAATTTTCTCATTTTTAGGCATTTCGGCTTGGGCTTGGGTACGCTGTACCGTAAAAACCGACAGAGCCGTATTCCCATTGACATCTTCAGCCTCTATACTGATCTTGTTCTCGCCCTCCGAAAGCGGCAAATCCGTAAGCACAAACTCCCCATCAGGGCTTAAAAATGCCGTTTTTCCGTTAATCTGCACAGACCGCACGCCCATATCGTCCGTAACCCTGCCTTTGATGGTTAGGCTTTCGGTACTTACTTGGGCTTTTCCTGCCTGCACCGCAGGCGAAAGTATGGAAATAGTAGGCGGTACTTGCGAAATAGCCACTACACCGTATTTTTGCGTAACAAAATCTTTGACTACGATTCTTTTTCCGTCCCAAGTAGAAAATTCTGCAAATTGTGGTTCTAAAACGATTTTACCTTTTAAATTAATTAAACCCCATTTGCCGTTTAATAGCACTTCTGCTAAACCTTCGTAAAAATTACCTGCCCAATAAAACTTGGGCTCTATAACCATTTTTCCTGTTTTGTCAATAAAACCCCATTTGCCGTTTAATTGGACTCTTGCCAAACCTTCGGAAAAATAAGATGCGTCATCAAATTTGGGTTCGATAGCCATTTTTCCTGTTTTATCAATAAATCCCCATTTATCATTTAATTTGACTTTTGCCAAACCTTCGGAAAAATAAGATGCGTTATCAAATTTGGGTTCGATAGCCATTTTTCCTGTTTTGTCAATAAATCCCCATTTATCATTTAATTTGACTGCTGCCAAACCTTCGGAAAAATAAAATGCATCATCAAATTTGGGTTCAACCACAAATTTTCCTGTTTTGTCAATAAATCCCCATTTACCATTGAGTTTGACTGCCGCTAAACCTTCCTTAAAAGAATTAACATCCTCAAATTTAGGTTCGATGACAAATTTCCCTGTTTTATCAATTAAACCCCATTTGCCATTTAATTGGACTTTTGCAAAATCACCTTGAAAATCTTTAACTTCATCAAATTTGGGTTCGACAACGATTTTTCCTGTTTTATCAATTAAACCGTATTTGTTGTTTAAGTGGACTATTGCCCAATCTCTCTCAAAAAAACTAACACGATCAAATTTTGGCTCTAAAACGATCTTTCCTGTTTTGTCAATAAAACCCCATTTGCCGTTTAATTGGACTTGTGCCAAACCGTCTTTAAAATATTCAACCTCATCAAAGTTGGGTTCAATGACTATTTTTCCTGTTTTATCAATTAAACCCCATTTGCCGTTTAAT
>JAAFHK010000393.1 GCA_013297565.1 Cytophagales bacterium | reverse complement strand
TTTGGCTTTCCAAACAAAAGGAATTTGGGTGGCTTTTATAGCCGTTGGGCTGACCATGTGGGTGGATATTGCGCGGGTGGTGCGGGGCGAAATGATGGCAATCAAACAAAAAGTATTTGTAGAAGCGGCTAAAGCCTTCGGTTTGAGCAATTTCCATATTATTTATAAACATATCTTGCCCAATATTATGGGTTCTTTGATCGTGGTTGCCACTTCCAACTTTGCGATGGCGATTCTGACCGAAGCAGGACTTAGTTTTTTGGGTTTGGGTGTGCAAGCCCCTACGCCTTCATGGGGCATGATGATCAAGGAAGGAAAAGACGATCTTTTTAGCCCAACCTACTGGCATTTGGCGTTTCTGCCAAGTTTTTGTATTAGTATTTTAGTGTTGGCTTTTAATCTTTTGGGAAATGGTTTGCGCGATGCCTACGATCCGCAAATGTTGGAAAAATAAAAAACTACAAAAACGGCATGACTACCCACGAAATTTTGCAAGACTTGATAGGGCAAATCGAAGATGAAAACCTGTTGAAACTCATGGCAGACGAACTAAAGCTCAAGCAAGAAAAGCCTGAAAAGCCAACTATTTGGGAAGAAAAAAGGGATTTGGAAAATAAACTGGGTCAAATACAAGGCGAATGCGAAAAACTCCTCACCATTATTTCTTATGATTTGGGCAGTCCGCTAAACAGCCTTAAGAGCATTGCCGATCTGCTCATGCTCGATGTCCAAATGGTTGATAATCCGATGCTTACTGATTCGGCACGCTACCTGAGTTCCCAAATCGAAACTTTGCAACAAAAAATGGCAAATCTCATCGAGTGGGCAAGTATTCGAGTGAAAAATTACCAAATTAAACCTGAAACGTTTAAACTCTGCGACATTGCTCAACAACTCATTGATGATTTGAAAAAACAAGCCCAAAACAAAGGAATTACGGTCAATCTGCCCGAAGAAAAAGAAATATGGGTGCGCACCGACCGCAATATGATGCGTGTAGTTTTGCAAAATTTGTTAAGCAATGCCGTAAAATTTGCCAGAAAAGGCGATCAGATAACTTTGGAATGTGAATATAAAGAAAATACAGTCAGATTTGGCATCACAGACACAGGCATTGGCATGAGTGCCGCCAAAATACAAGGCATTTTTCAGGTCGAGCGCAAAAATAACCAAAGGGGAACGGCGAACGAAGCAGGTTTGGGTCTGGGACTGCCTATTGTCAAAACCCTCCTCGAACTGCACGAAATTCCTTTTGAGATCAGCAGCGAAAGGGGCAAAGGCACAAGCGTTAGTTTGGAAATTCCCAAAGGCGAAATACATTGATTTTCAGGCTATTATATACTAAAAACCTCTGTAATTTCAACATTTAGTCTAACGCAATAATCTGATTATCAGATAGATGTAATCTTTTTAAAAGATTACATCTATTGGGTTTTTAGTATAAACACCCTAAAGGGCGTTTTACAAGTTTCCATAAACCTTTTTTCTTTTATCTCAACAATACACTTTTATAAATTTCCAAATTATCAAGGGCTTTCCAAACCCCTTTTGTAACCGACAAAAGCGGTTCAGGAGCAAGGTGAATTGGTAAATTCGTTTTTCTGTGCAAGCGTTCTTGCAAACCTCGCAAAAATGCTCCACCACCTGTCAAGAAAATGCCTCTTTCGTGAATATCCGAAGCCAATTCGGGCGGACATTCTTCTAAAGTTTTCAGGATTCCTTCCTCTATTTTTATCAAAGATTTATCCAAAACGGAGGCAATTTCTTTGTAAGAAACCATGATGGCTTTAGGAATACCCGTCATAAGATCGCGCCCCAAAACCTTACAAGGTTCAGGTGGATTTGGAATATCGCTGATCACAGCCCCTACTTCCAATTTGATTTTTTCGGCACTGCGTTCGCCAATCAACAAATTGTGTTCGCGGCGCATATAATCAATAATATCGGCATCAAACGCATTTCCAGCCACCCGAATCGATTGACTGCAAACAATTCCTGAAAGAGAAATCACCACTACTTCGGTTGTCCCGCCACCAATATCAACCAGCATCGAACCGTTTGCTTCCTGAATATCAAGCCCGATCCCAATCGCCGCCGCAATGGGTTCGTGAATCATATACACATCTGTTCCGCCAACCTGTTGAGCCGAATCTCGCACTGCCCGTTTTTCTACTTCAGTGGTGCAATAAGGAATACAAATCAAAAAACGCTTTTGGTTTAAGATCGAACGCTTGTCAAAGGCTTTTTTCAACATTCCTTTGATCATTTGTTCGGCGGCATAATAATCAGCAATTACGCCGTCCCGCAAAGGCTTGATGGTTCGGAGATTTTGGTGCGTTTTTTCATGCATATTCATCGCTTCTGTCCCTACGGCTACCACTTTATTATTAGTCGTATCTATAGCTATAATTGAGGGTTCATTAATTACGATTTGGTTATTGTGCATAATAATCGTGTTGGCAGTGCCTAAATCAACCCCGAAATTCTTAGAAAAATTAAATAATTTCATTATTTTCTGAATTATTGACCTTGCAAAATTCGAGTTTTTTTTTGGAATAAACAATTATTGGCTTAAAAAACTGGTTTTTAGAAAAAACAAAACCCGCAATATTTTTTAAAGTATTGCGGGTTTTGTTTAAACTATTCAATCGGCTTGAAACTATATGACATTTTATTAGCAATGTCGTAAGCCTTTTTGTTTCCTTTTTTGAACCAAATAATGGCATAAAAATTAGTATCGCTGTTCGGATCAATAAATCCAATGTACCAATATTCCCAATCAGGATATTTTGGGCTTTGGCTTAGAATCCAATAACCATCATACCCGCCAGATTTGTAAGCCCCTTCTTTCATCACTTTCATACCCGCCGACTGCACTATCCCTTCAACCATTTCTTTAGCCGTAACACTGGCATCTTTGAAAGGGTACATTTGCAACCATGTCAAATCATCGCCAGATTCGAACTCATCGGCAGTGTTTTTGAGCAATTTGTGGGTTTTAGGAACAGAAAATGAAACACCATAATCTTCCCAGTTATACACAACTTCTTGCGAATAAGCCAATTGGGAGGAAATGAACAATGCCGCAAAAAGCAATAACATACTTGCGACAGAACGAGTTTTTCGAGTAATCATAGAAAAAAGAATTTAATTTAGGTAGCAATATACTTGTTTTTTTTGAAACTTACGGAATTTAAAAAATAAAAAAGGCAAAAGTCGATGACTTTTGCCTTTTTGAAAACCTGTATTTAATGCCAACTATTTTACGGCATCTACTACCGCTTTGAAAGCATCGGGGTGGTTCATTGCCAAATCTGCCAACACCTTGCGGTTCAGGTTGATTTCTGCTTTGTGAACTTTGCCCATGAATTGCGAATACGAAAGTCCGTACTGTCTTGCTCCAGCATTGATACGCATAATCCACAAAGAACGGAACTCTCTCTTTTTAACTTTACGGTCGCGGTACGCATAGGTTAAACCTTTTTCGACCTTGTTTTTGGCAACTGTCCAAACATTTTTGCCTCTTCCCCAAAAGCCTTTGGCTAATTTCAACACCTTTTTGCGGCGTGCGCGGGAAGCTACGTGATTGACTGATCTTGGCATTTCTTAAAAATAATTAAAGTTTTTGGTTTGCGGCGACCCGAACTGTTCGAGTACTTGATGAGCCTGCGACCTGTGAAACTTGAAAACGTGGCTGTTAGCGTACAGGTTAAACTAACAACATGGATTTGACACGAGGATAGTCGCATTTTTCGACCATCGCAAATTTCGCCAAATTGCGTTTGCGTTTCGTTTCTTTTTTGGTCAAGATATGGTTTTTGAAAGCGTGTTTACGCTTGATCTTGCCCGAAGCCGTTACGCGAAAACGTTTTTTGGCGCTCGATTTTGTTTTTAAAGTTGGCATTATAGTAAAGAATTATACAAAAACAATTAAAACAATCTTTATTTCGTAGTCTTAGGCGACAGGAACATAATCATACGTTTGCCTTCCATTTTAGGCAACTGATCCACTTTGGCTACGTCCTCGAGGGCTTGTGCGAAACGCAACAAAAGTACCTGACCGCGTTCGGAAAACACGATACTTCTGCCCATAAAAGTTACATAGGTTTTGACCTTATTCCCTTCTTTCAAAAAATTTTCGGCGTGTTTTACCTTGAACTGAAAATCGTGTTCGCCTGTGTCAGG
>JAAFHK010000390.1 GCA_013297565.1 Cytophagales bacterium | reverse complement strand
TATACTCAAAACCCTTATAATTTACACAAACCGCATTCTTTGCGGGTGTTTTCACCCGCAAAGGCGGGGCTTTATAAAATGTTTATTTTGTAAAGGTTTTGAGTATAGTTCATAATCTTTCGCAGAGCAATGATTGTTATATGCCCATTTTTCGCCTACTTCACCTTTAAAAGTGCCTCCAAAAATTCCACCAGCATAAATTTTCTTTTCAAACTTTTCCTAAATTCCTTAAATAGTGTTTTATTTGTCGACCTCTACAAAAATAATTATTTATAAAACACATGGGAACGCTTAAATTTAGTCAGTCTTCCAAAAAGGAATTGCGAGAAGTAGAAAAAATTGCCAAAAATGGGGATTTGTTTTTTGCCAGTGGCGATTATCCTTTGAGTGGGGTTATCAAAAAACTATCCGATTCGGACGTTAGCCATGTCGGGATTTTGTGGTGGTGGAACGACTGCCTGATGATTCTCGAAAGCGTAGATACTTTCGGGGTGCGGACTGTGCCTTTGTTCAATTATTTTAATAATTATTACGCCACTCGAAAAGCCTACAAAGGAAAAATGTACATTGGGCGACACCGCCAAATGCCGCAAGATGCTCAAAGTCAGAAAGTTATGCTCCAAGTGGCGATGGATTTGTTTGGCTATAGTTACGACAGAGCCGATGAATGGGAAGTGCTGAAAAGCCGAATCAACAAAAAAATTCGCCGCCAACAAGATGACGCTTTCCTCTGTTCGGAATATGTCGAAACGGTTTTTAAATGTATCAATATCCCCTTTGCGACCGAAGCACGCACAGGTTTTATTTTTCCTGAAAATATTGCTGCCGATCCGCAGGTCGATATTTTGTACGAAATAATCCAAAACACTCATACAATCTAAGTCCAAAATGGTCAAGCCTGTTCGCACCTTGCTCTTGTTGTTTTATGTCATGTGCCTTAGTTTCGTGATTATGGTCGTTTCGCCCAAAGAAATTAATTTGGGTGAAAACATGACTTTGAATATTTTTACCCTTGACGATCTTTACCCTGTAAAAACGCAAGAAACGCCAAAAGCCAATATTACCGAAGTGTTGGATTTGCAAAAACAACTTGATAGTGTCAATAATCTCAAGACTATCGAGGGGCAAAAAAAGGAAGGGGTAAAAAAGGATACAAGCAAACAGCCAGCATTCGAAAAAAAGGAATTTGTTAAACCTACCAAGTACGTAATCCAATATCCTGACGAATCAACCTTTCCTTTGGACAATTTTTTCGATGCTTTGTACCAAATTCCCGACACAGAAGAACTGATCAGGGTTTTGCATTATGGCGATTCGCAAGTCGAGGGTGATCGGGTGAGCAGTTATTTGCGGAAACGTTTGCAAAAACGATTTGGAGGTTGCGGAACAGGTATTTTGCCTTTGGTCGAAAAACAGGCTTCGCGCTTTACCGTTACGGTCGAAAATGCCTCAAATTTGGGAAAATTTAGCCTTATGGATTCACCGCCCAAAATCCGCACCGACAAATACGGTGTTTTGGGTTCGTTTTTTATGTTCACTCCCCAAAAAATTAACGATTCTACGAAACAAGAAGAACCTTTCCAAACTTGGGTTCGCTACCGCAAAACTTCCTACGTTTTGGCGGACGATCCGATTAGCCGTTTCGAAAATATCAAAGTTTTGTTCAAAGCACAGAAAAAAATTGGCATAAAAACGGAAATAGACAAGGATACCGTTTTGCAAAACGAAATTTGGGGAACGGAGGGTTTGAGCATTTTCGAAGAACCCTTTAAGGCTGAATACGACAAAATTACGATCCGATTGACCACCGAAGGCACGCCGAATATTTACGGAGTCGCTTTTGACTGCAACAAAGGCATTACCCTTGACAACATTGCTCTGCGGGGAAGCTCCGTAGTCGAGTTTAGCCGCATGAATCGCGAAATGTTGCAAAGCCAATTAGAAAAATTGAAGGTAAAATTGGTGATTTTGGAATTTGGGGTCAATGTAATTCCGAATCCCGTCAAACATTACGGTTTTTACGAAGAAATGATGTACAAACAACTGCGTTATTTGCGGTCTGTGATGCCTGAAATCAATATTTTGGTCGTGGGCGTTTCGGATATGGCGCGCCGCAGCGGAACAGGTTATGCCTCCTACCCCAATGTTACGCTGGTGCGTGATGCCCAAAAAAGGGCGGCTTTTAGGGCAGGTTGTGCTTTTTGGGACTTGTACGAGGCTATGGGCGGCTCGAACTCTATGGTGGCTTGGGTAAGTGCCAAACCTGCCCTTGCCAACAAAGATTACACGCATTTTAGCCACAAAGGAGCCGAAGTAGTGGGCGAAATGCTCTACCACGCCCTCATTCAAGAATACGACAATTACAAAAAACGCAAAAATATAGAAGAAGACGAGGCTACCAGTTTGCACTAAAATATGACAAAGGGCTTAAATGCTGTAGTCAAAGATTTATTTTTTTGGAAACAGTATGTTCTCAATTTTGAAATAAAAAATCCTCCCCAAAAACGAGTTTGGAGAGGATTTTGATAATTAGGCTTTTAGCCTGCATTGTACCATGCGAGTTCTTTGACCCGAGCTTTGTACAAAACAGAACTTCTTTTTCCATTGATTTTACACCATTTTAGGAGTTCTTCGTCAATGGGTTCGCCATTTTTGATCTTCTTAAATAATGTGCTTCGAAGAAGTTGGGTAGTCCCAACTCCGAAACAAAAATGTGAAATAGCTTTGAGTTTTCCGCCTTTTAATTTAAGGTTTTTTTCGACCCATTTGCGGCAATACTCCAAATCATAATTCAATAGCGAGTCCGCTTGCCTAACGGTTACGCCTTGATTCAAAATGTCGTCCGTAATCACATGACCATAACCCACACTTTTGTACCCCCCAGGACAGACATACGGCTTGAGCATAAGCCCTTCGCGCGCCTTGATAACATTTTTTACGCTATCCCAAGTAAGCAAATTTTGATGAACGGCTTTGGTATTCATTTCTAATACCAAATTTGCCGCTTGCGTACTGTCTTTTTTGGCTTTTTCTTGCGCTTTTTGAGTTTTTTCCCAACGCAAAGCATACGGAACAGGACTTGCGTATTCGTTGTTTTCAACACACAAAAAGGTGATCAAACACGTCAGCAATAATTTTCTCATTTTAATACGGATTAGTTCAAAGAACGCTTCTACTCACTACTCTCCGCCACTTGTTTGTATTGACAGTGCAAAATTACACTTTCGAAAAATATTTTAAAAGTTTTTTTTGGAAAATTAATTTAAAATAATTAATTTTGTTGGTTTTCCCTTGTTTTCTCATTTTTTATTTTATAAAAAAAATCTTTTTATTGTTTTAATAAAGCCTTGATAATCAATCACTTAATTTTTCAAACTATTTTTTATCCAAAAAAGGCATTTTCGAGCCAAGAAAACAGTAATCATCAAATAACAAGTTTATTCAAGAAAGTCAATTCATTTGTTCATCAAATCGTAAAAAAGGGTCTGCTTCATTTCTTTAGCAAACCCTTTTCTTTATCTTTCCCTACTTTTTCGGTTTGTAACTAATCATATTGGTAAAAATACGATACGCCCCTGCTACTCCTGCGGGGAGTTGGCGAAACCAAGCGTAAGAAGTATAAATAAATACGCCTTTTCCGTACTGACTGACCAAAAGACCGCCTTTATTTTCGGTTTCGTTCGGATCATGACATTCCAAAAGTGCCTCGTAACGGTTGTCCCATTCGTTTGGCAAATACACGCTTCGTTCCTGTACCCAATTCTCAAAATCCTTTTCGGTAATTTTGTTTGGCACATTAAAAATGGGGTGGTCGGGTTTCAAGATTTTTACGGGGGCTTCCTCAACGGTTACTCTTTCTCTCGAAATTTTGAAAGGATATGCCCCTATCTCGCTGGTAATCAAGTCCCTGCCGTTCGTGTTGAACTGCACAATCACACTGCCGCCTTTGTTGGCATAGTCCAATAATTTTTTCTGATCAAAAGCTATTCTTGATCGGGTATTAAAAGCCCGAATCCCAATAATCACCGCATCGAAACGGCTTAGATCGGTCATCTCAAAATTGGCTTCGGTAAGTTCCGTAACGTTATAGCCAATCTCGCGCAGACTTGCAGGAATTTCATCGCCCGCGCCCACGTAATAGCCAATGTTTTTGCCTGCTGTTTTCAGTTCGACTCTTGCCAATTTCGCTTTCGAAG
>JAAFHK010000386.1 GCA_013297565.1 Cytophagales bacterium | reverse complement strand
CTTTATTGTTTTGCTTTTTGGGAAGTATCTCAATAGGTTTTTCGCAAAACGATAGTATTCAGACCGACACGACCGATCTCGAAATGCTCAAAAACCTAAAAGTTAGCCAAAAAGCAAGCGCTTTGCAAGAGCAGATCAATCAAAAAACGGCTGTTTCGTCCCGAAAACCGCTTTCCCAGCGCGAATCCCCCAGTATTTTGTCGGTTATTAGTTCGGAAGAAATCCAAAAATCAGGGGCAAGGGATTTGATCGATGTTTTGCGTTTGGTACAGGGCTACGATATTGGTTTTAGCATCGACCAGACGATGGCTCTGGGTGTGCGTGGCAATTATATCGATGGTGGAAAAGTGGCGATCTATATGGACGGAATTGAGATGAATGAAATTTTATATCAATTTTTTCCTTTGGGAAATCACGTAGCAGTCGATAATATTGACCATATCGAGATCATTCGGGGACCAGGTTCGGCGGTTTATGGCGGAACGGCGGCTTTGGGCGTAATCAATATTATTACCAAAAATCAAGCGGGTTTGAATGTGTATTTGAGTACAGGCGCAACGGCAAATACGCTAAGTAGAACGAATTTAACGCTGAATTGGGCGGGAAAAAAACAAGATTTTACCTACAATATTGGATTTTTTGCGGGGCGAATGATTCGAAGCGATCAAACCCAAATTTCCGATTGGCTGGTCGAAGACGAGCAGAGAGGCGATGGTTCATACATGATTTATAAAGATACATTTGATTTGGGGAAAAAAAATAATTCGGGTGTCGAAACCTACCAAATGAATGTGGGTTTGGCGTATAAAAATACTTCGGTGCGGATTTTTGCCGACCGCTACCAAATGCAAACGCCACAATACGAATTGAATTTTCAAAATATTGCTCTTGAAGCCAAGCAAAAAATACAAATTAGCCAAAAACTAAATCTGGTCGGAAAACTGAATTATTATAACCAAATTCCTTGGGAATACACCAAAAACAAACCCAATAATCCTGTTCCTTATTTATTTAGCGTTCGTTCGCAACGGACAGTTGGCAACCTTACGGCTTCGTGGGACGTGGATAAACGGTTGAATTTTATTTTTGGAACGGAATATTGGTACGACCATGCCCAAGATTTGCGGGGCGAACTGCGTTACAAAGGAAAAAATGAAACCAATTACCATAATTACGCCCTTTATGCCCAAAGTATTTGGCGGGCGCGCTGGTTCAATATCACGGCGGGTTTGCGCTATGATTACAACAACGCTTTTGGGAGTGCTTTAGTGCCGCGTTTGGGTTTTACGAAGAAAATAGAAGATTTTCACTTTAAATTATTGTACAGCAATGCCTTCCGCGCGCCAAGTACCGAAAATATTAATTTAAGTGGAGGAAATATTCGCCCCGAACGCACGGAGGTTTTCGAGTTGGAATTGGGCTACCAATTTACGCCCGATATGATTCTGGTAGGCAATGTGTTTTATTTGAATACACGAAATCCTATTATTTATTATTTTGATGCTACTAATATAGGTAATGAAGGCTCTTACATTAATTTTGGAGAAACAGGATCGAGAGGGATAGAATTGGAATACAAAATTAGGCAAAAATGGGGTTATTTGAACCTTAATTATTCCTTTTACCAACGTTTGGAAAGTAGTAAAGTTGAAATCTATCAAATGGCTTCACAACCCGATTTGTTTATCCAATTTCCTGCCCATAAAATCAGTTTGAATACCAATATTAATTTGACAAAAAGCCTAAATTTCAATATTTCGGGCAATTATTTCAGCAGACGCTACGGCTATACGCACATTAATCCCGTTTCGCAAGCGTGGCAAGTGGGGAGTTTTGATCCGTATATTTTGGCAAATATTTTCCTGAAT
The DNA here is from genome assembly GCA_013297565.1 of Cytophagales bacterium. Taxonomy (GTDB): domain Bacteria; phylum Bacteroidota; class Bacteroidia; order Cytophagales; family Thermoflexibacteraceae; genus JAAFHK01. The sequence goes on along the minus strand of JAAFHK010000386.1, from coordinate 2,389 downwards.
TATCAATATAAAAGTGTAGGAATACAAGTAGGTGTAAATGATGCCTTCAATTCCCGTCCTGTTTTTTTTCAAGCCTACAAAGGTGATTACTCACCCTTTCCGACTTTGAGTAGAGAGTTTTTGCTCAAATTGTCGTTTGGATTGGGTAAATAAAATCACACGCTAAAGCGTATGTTACATTAAAACATTGAACACCATGAAATTAAAAATATTACTTATTTTTGGCTTAATTGTACTCTTAGATCAGGAAATTTTTGCCCAAAAAACGGATTATAAATCGTATGCGGTTTATCTCATGAGTTTTGTCAAATATGCAGATTGGGCTGATCCTATGACCAAAAAAGAAGTACGCATTGCTTGTTTTGGAAAATCGAAAATCAACCAAGAATTGAGCAAATTGGCAAGTTCGCCACAGGCTTCGGGCAGAAAAATCAAGGTAGTCGAGATCGAACAACTTGCCCAAATAGAAGGAATGAATATGGTTTTTGTGGCGGATAACAAAAGTTCGAGCATCAAGGCTTTGAGTGATTTTTGCAAGCAAAAAAGTATTTTGATTGTTACAGAACGTGAAGGTTTGGCAAAAAAAGGGGCGGCGATCCATTTTACAGTTTCCGAAAATGACGATTTGAGTTTTGAGGTCAATCCCAAACAACTAATTTCTCAACAAATCAAAATTGCCCAGAGGCTTTTGCAATTAGGGAAAATAGTAGAATGACACCTGTAACATAGACTTTATTCTGTACTAAGTGCTTGATAATCAATATATAATACGTACAGACTAAAGTCTGTATTACAACACTATCATAATTATGTCCGTTCTTGTCAAAAATCTTAGTAAAGCTTTTGGATCGCAAAAAGCCGTTAATCAAATCAATTTTGAGGCTCGAAAAGGCGAAATTTTGGGTTTTCTGGGTCCCAACGGGGCAGGAAAATCGACAACGATGAAAATGACCACAGGCTATATCCCACACAGCGAGGGAAGCATTGAGATTTGTGGGTTTTCGGTCGAACAAAACCCCTTAGAAGTGAAGCGCAAAGTGGGGTATTTGCCCGAACACAATCCGCTTTATTTGGATATGTATATTGCCGAATATTTGCATTTTATAGGAAAAATACACGATTTGAAAGGCAGTTTTTTGGAAAAAAGAATTGGCGAAATGATTGGACTTTGCGGGCTGGAGCGCGAACGAAGCAAAAAAATAGGGCAACTTTCGAAAGGCTACCGCCAGCGAGTGGGCTTGGCGCAGGCACTTCTACACGATCCTGAAGTTTTGATTTTGGACGAACCGACAAGTGGGCTTGACCCCAACCAAATTGTAGAGATTCGGAACGTGATCAAAGCGATAAGTCAAGAAAAAACCTTGATCTTTTCGACTCATATCATGCAGGAAGTCAAGGCTTTATGCGACCGAGTCATCATTATTCATTTGGGAAAAATAGTGGCGGACAGTCCTATAAAAACCTTGCAAGAAAACCTAAAACAGACCAATATTGCTTTGGAATTTTCGAAACCTGTCGAAATGAACCTTTTGGAACAGATCGAGGGAGTACGGATCGAAAAGGTGTTTTCTGAAACTGAAGTTTTGCTGGGAACAGATAACCGAACCGACAAACGTGCCGAAATTTTCGAATTTGCGGTACAAAAAGGTTGGGTTTTGCTTGGAATCCGCAAACAAGAATCGTCTTTGGAAGAAATTTTTTATAATTTGACGCAAGGGTAAAAATCTGTAAGGTTTCGAAAAACCTTACAGGTATGAATAAATTGTAAAACACCCTTTAGGGTGTTTCTAATAGCTTAAAATAGGCACACCCTAAAGGGTATGTTGCAGGTTTATTCATAAACTCTCTTATAGTTTTTCTTACTTCCAAATAATTTCCACTACCTGATCTCCGTAAATGACGGTCGTTTGGGTGGCATCTTTTTCTCGCTTTATTTGGAAATGTTTTGTTCCTAAAATTTTTGCATCTTGTTTGATAACGGTACGGTTGTCCTTTTTGTGAAACAAAACCACATGATTATCTTCGTCCGTTTTATCTTTTTTGATTTTCCAATTAAAGGTTTCAGTGGCTTCCACTTGGCTACGATCTTTTTCGGAATACGGTTCTTCGCCCTTCAAAAGTTTGAGAGCAGTTTCGGCTTGCGGCACTCCATAACCAATGTAATTGTTTCCAAAAGGGTACAAATGTCCCGATTTTTCGATAATTTCAAATATTTCCTTGTTGGTTCGTTTCTGGTCGAATTGCAAAAGGCAAGCCGCAAACCCTGTAATGACGGGTGCAGAAAAAGACGTTCCACTGGTGGCGTAACAGGCAACATTGGGTTTTTGGTAAGGTAAAAAACTGGGTCCAATGCTACTGTAATACATTTTCATACCGCTTGCGTCAGTTG
>JAAFHK010000385.1 GCA_013297565.1 Cytophagales bacterium | reverse complement strand
TGCAAAAAAGGATACCAAGTTTCGTCACCTATATCCGCAAATTCCCGCAAAAAGACAATAAAAGAGGGCTTAAAAGGTCGGTAGGGCAATGGCATTCGGGCTTCTTCGGGAGTGTGGTCGCCTTTTCGCGAATTACAAGCCTTACAAGCCGTTACCAAATTTGTCCAGACCGTCTTTCCGCCCCTCGAACGTGGTTGTACGTGATCAAGCGTGAGATCATGACGAGAACCACAATACACACAACGATTGTTGTCCCGCTTAAAAAGGTTCTGTCGGTTAAGCATTACGCCTTTATAAGGAATATGGACGTATTCCGTAAGCCTAATAACGGAGGGCATCTGAAAACTTCGAGAGATAGACCGCAAAAATTGATTTTCTGCGTGGCTTACCACTTCAGCCTTGTTCAAATAGACCAACAAAAATGCCTTATGCACTCCGCAAACCGACAAAGCCCTATAGTCCGAATTGAGGATCAAAACTTTCCTTGCCATACGAATCAAATAAAATAGGGTATTGTACGAAAGTAAGGATTTGTTTTTAGCAAACCAAATTACTTTGATGTATTTTACGTTAATTTTTGGCAAAGGTTTTGATAGAAAGGGCGCACACAGGCAAAAAATGCGTTTTGGCTTATTAAGATCAAAGTGTTTCAAAAAATTAGAATATTTTATGATTGCTATGCAAAACAGGCTTAAGAAAAACTCCTACCTTTGCAAAGAAAAAATCTTTTTCTTATGATTCCTTTCGTATCTTTTGAAGCCATGAACACCCAAATTCGTGGGCAGATCATGCAAAAATTTGAGTCGTTCTATGACAAACGTTGGTATGTTTTGGGCGAAGAAGTGCGGGCTTTCGAGCAGGAGTACGCCCAATGGAACAAAACACAACACTGCGTTGGGGTAGCGAATGGACTTGACGCTTTGTACCTTTCCCTTCGTGTTTTAGGAATTGGGGTGGGTGATGAGGTTATTGTCCAGTCCAATACGTACATTGCTACGGCACTGGCAATTAGTTATGTAGGGGCTACTCCCGTTTTTGTCGAACCGCGAATCGATACTTATAATCTTGATTATCAGCTTATTGCCGCCAAAATAACGCCTCGCACCAAAGCCATTATGCCTGTGCATTTGTACGGACAAATTTGTGAAATGGAGCAGATCAAGCAAATTGCAGATAAGCATAATTTGTACATCATAGAGGATAATGCTCAAGCGCATGGCAGTACGCACAAAGGGCGTTTGGCGGGTTCTTGGGGACATCTGAACGGCACAAGTTTTTATCCGAGCAAAAACTTAGGAGCATTGGGAGATGCGGGCGCGGTAACAACCGACAGCGCCGAACTTGCCCAAAAAATTAGCGTTTTGCGGAATTATGGTTCTGAAAAACGCTATTACAACGAAGTAAAAGGCGTAAATTCACGTTTGGACGAACTACAAGCCGCTTTCTTGCGAATCAAACTGCCTTATTTGGCGGAATGGCAAGCCGAACGCTTACAGATTGCCGCATGGTATTTTGAGGGTTTAAAAGATATAAAGGAAATTATTTTGCCCAAAACAGCCCAAGATGTTACGCACGTTTTCCATCTGTTTGTGATCAGAACCCCGAAACGGGACGAATTACAGGCATTTTTACAGAAAAATGAAATTGGAACGGTTATTCATTATCCTATTCCTCCGCATTTGCAAGAGGCATATCGGGATTTGGGATTCGCTAAAGGAGCATTTCCCATTGCCGAAGAATTGGCAGATACTTCCCTTAGTTTGCCTTTGTACATTGGCATGAATCGACTACAGGTTGAGGAAGTTTGTCAAACGATAGGGAAGTTTTTTAGGTAAAAGAGGTTTTGGAAAAGGCGGGTAGTTTGGTGTAATAAATCACACCCTAAAGGGCGTGTTACAATGTAGCACGCCCTTTAGGGTGTGATTTAAACAGAAACAATTATGCAAAGACGAAATTTACCACATATTTATCCCGAAGGGGCAATATTTTTCATCACTTTTCGCCTCAAAAATTCGATTCCTTTGGAAGTGTTGGAAAAAATGCAAGAGGAAAGAGAATTGAAATTGGCGGAAATTAGACAAAACAAAAAACTTTCGGAAAAGGAGAAAAACGAGGCTTTATATGCAGAAGAAAAGCGGTTCTTTGGAAAATATGACAAGGCATTAGAAAAATATGCAACCCATGACGATTTCCTGAAAAAGCCCGAAATTGCCCAAATCGTAGCCGATAAAATGCACGAATACGATACGAAATACTACGATTTGATTGCCTATTGCATTATGTCGAACCACGTACATTTATTGTTTGATACGGCAAATTATGAAAATGCGGATATGAGCCAAATTATGAACCTTATCAAAGGAAATTCGGCGTATTTATGCAACAAAGCCCTCAAACGGAAAGGTAGTTTTTGGCAAAAAGAGAGTTACGACCATTATGTACGCAATTACAAGGAATTGGAAAATATAGAACATTATATAGTACAGAACCCTGTAAAAGCGGGTTTGGTAGAAGATTGGCAAGCGTGGAAATTTACGTATTGGAATGTGTAACACGCCCTTTAGGGTGTGAAAAATACGAAATCTACAGTTTTCTCATCAAGTCTATTTTTTCTTCCAAATCCTTGATTTTACCTTCCAAAAGGCTGATTTTTTCTTTGAGAAATTGGTTTTCTTGCTGTAATTCTTTATCACCATAATAATTTACCGTTCCCATTACCAAACCAATATTTCCGTTATGTTGTCCACTGTTATTTATACTCAAAACTCTTATAAATTACACATTTTAAAAATTGTAAAATATTGATTTTCAACCTTGTAAGGTCTTTAAGACCTTACAAGGTTATACAGTTTTTAGTATAGCGTAATTGTTTCAGGCAAAAACTCTTGAATAGGAATGTTTAATTTTTGACAAAACGAACTACTTGTTCCAAATCGATGGAGGTTTCGTTGCGTTCCAAACGAGAATAAGTAGGAACGCTAAGACCCAATAATTCAGCCATTTCGGTCTGATTGAGTTTGCGATCTTCCCTTGCTATTGCCAAGCGATTGCCTACTTTCATAATTATCATTTTTTGAGAATGGATATGCGATTTTTGATTTGACAAAAGTAAAACTATCCGCTTATTTTGTAGCAAGAAAATTGAAAAATATTTTCTTTGCGGTTGCCGAAAAGCAGAAAGAGTAGGCTTTTGTTATTTCTTACAAAGATATGAAAAAATTAATTCTTATCAGTTTCTTTTTGTGTACTTTTGTTTCAAATACAGAAGCACAAGAAAAAAAAGAGATTGGTATTGTGGTTGGTTTTAATGTTTGGGGAATGGATAATATTGTTGCCAGAGGTTTGCCCAACTTATTTTTTTTTGATAAACCCTTCGAAAAACTATGGCTTAATAAAGAACTTATGGTTATATTTCCATCAAAGTCCAATAGATTAAGACTTGGATTAACTATCTCTACTTTCAAACAAGAAAATATACAACAAGACCTTTTCTCAATTACTGAGTTTGGTTTTGCTACACAAAATATTCAACACAATCATTTTTTATATGGTGGTTCTATTTTTTTAGACAGTCACTTTTATCTTGGAAAATCAAAATCAAAGTTTATTAGCAGTTCTATTGGAGGGCTAATAATTTCTCAAGATGAGTTTTTAACTAATAATCAACAAATTAGCACCAAAAAGAAAAACGAATATAAACTAAACGCAATGGTTAAATTAGCTTATGGTCAGGAGGAAAAAATAACAGATCGTTCCGTCTTACGTGGAAGTTTTTTTATTCAATATCTTATCAACCCATTAGATATTTACTATGATCATTATGAAGGATACTCTTTACCTACTTCTACATACCTTTCAGTACAAACAGAAAGTAAATTCTTAGTGTTTGGAAGATTTGGTTTTGGATTTTATGCTTCCTATGCTTATAAATTTTAGGTCAGTAGTGTAATTTGTTCTTTTTATCACTTCTAAAAAAAAAACGCTTTCCTTCCCATTACGCCAAAGCTACGACAACGTTGGTGTCGGTATTGGCAACGCAACGGTAGCAAACCGAAAATTATTCGTTGGTGGTAATGGTTTCCGACAAATGGTGAAAGACAAGGAGGCGTAGATGCCTCAAAAATGCTAAAAGACCTCGCCAAACACATCGAAGGCGGTGGCAAAAGTATTTTAAACACAAGAAAACGGAAAGAACCTTTTTTAAGGCTTCGTTCCGTTTTTTTTTCGTATTTTTGCGGTCTAAATTTTAAATCTTTTATCTTTAGGACTTACGCATTTTTTAAAACTAA
>JAAFHK010000384.1 GCA_013297565.1 Cytophagales bacterium | reverse complement strand
ATTATCGACCGAAGCCGTAACCACTATCCTGTTCGAGTGGCGCTGGGCGCAGATTGCCGCCGCAATATCCATCAAGTGCATGATGCGCCCACCCATCAAATTATTTAGCGGATTGGTGTCATTGGGCAATACCATTTCGGTCATCACCACGACCGATTCTTTTACCGTTTTTTTCATGTCAAAAATTAATACGTATAGATTTTATTTTTGGGTAAATAAAGGCATTGCAAAGCAAAAACACAAATTTTTATTGTACTTTGCGTTTCATTATTTTAAATCTATTTCTGTATTGAACTACGCAAAAAACAAAAATTATTATAAAACTCATGAAATTTTATACTTTTTTGATATTTTTTCTACTCAATTTTTCCTTTCTTTTTGGGCAAGTGGGCGGGAAAGCCGTTTTCGAATTTCTAAATTTGCCTACCAATGCTCGCTTGATCGGTCTGGGAAAAATAAATATTAGCGCCGATCCTGATGATGTCAATCTTTTTATGGCAAATCCTGCCTTGACTTCCTCGAAAACTGATCGGCAGGTTTCACTTAATTTTTTGAATTATTATCAAGGAATTAGCCAAATGTCCTTCGCCTATCGTCAGCCTTTCAAATGGGGAAGTTTGGGTTTGGGAGTCCAATATTTGAACTACGGCACGATGGATAGCTATGATCTGGTTGGCAACCCGATGGGGACTTTTAGCGCCCAAGATTACGCCTTGTACTTTTCTTACGCCCACACCATGAAACCTTTTACGGTGGGTACAAACCTCAAATTGGCAGGTTCGGGCATAGCAGGTTATAATTCTTTTGGTATTTTGTTCGATTTTGGCGGCATTTTCCAACACCCTACTCAAGACTTTCGCGTGGGCTTGGTTATCAAAAATTTGGGCTTTGGTTTGAGTAATTATACGGACGCTTCTCGCTTCCAAATGCCTTTTGATGTTCAAGTGGGTACTTCTTTTCGCCCCGCCAAAATGCCGATTCGTTTTTCGCTTACGGCACATCATCTCCAAAAATTCGACATGACTTACAAAGACCCCAATCTTTCTACCCAGCTCAATGCTGATTTAAGTCTTGAAACAGTAGAAATTTCTACAGCAAACAAACTTTTTAGGCACGTAGTGATCGGGGCAGAACTTTTATTGAGCAAATTTATTAATTTTAGAGTGGGTTATAATTTCCAAACGCGCAACGAACTCAAAGTAGCCGACAATCCTCGTTTTACAGGACTTTCGTTTGGTATGATGCTCAAAATCAAAGGTTTAGACTTAGGTTTCGGGCATTCGATCCAGCACCTTGCAGGCGGCATGACAAGTTTTACGGCTACTTTCGATACCTCGAAATGGACAAAAAACGGAAAAAATAAAACCGTCATTGAATAAGATTTTTTTCAGATATTTGTGTAATATTGGCACACTTTTTTATCATGCCTGCTGTAGTATGGACAAAAATATTTTAATAGGATTTTGTTTGTTGTGGCTTTGCTCAAGTGTTTTGCATGGGCAGGATAGTTTGTCGATCCTAAAACTCAACGAAAAAGCACAAAATGCCCTAAAAACAGGTAATTATCCCGAAGCTTTAAAACATGGGCAACAGTCTGTTTTGCTCAATCAAAGCCAATTTGCTGAACTCGAACTCCAAGCCCACAATACTTTGGCAGAAGCCTACCGCCAAACAGGTGATCTGCCAAAAGCGCTCAAAAGCTACCTCCAGCTTTTACAAATTGATCAAAAAAAGCATGACGAAGCCGAAATAACCCGCATAAATTTCGAAATTGGCACACTTTACCAAACGTGGAACGTACAGGACAAAGCCCTACAGTATTTTCAGGTCGTAAGCCAAAGACCCAAACTATCTTCTGCCCAATCCCTCGAACTAAACAAACGCACGGCGTATGCCTATGACAAACTGGGAAACTACCCAAAAGCCCTCGAATATTACCAAAAATTGCTTGATCAAGCCGAAAAAGAGAAAGACAAGGTGCATATTTTAACGGCTTTACGAAATATTATCGAGATTTATAAAGAAACGAATGATTTTGGGAAGGCATATTCCTACAGCCAACGGATCGTGCAGGAGTGCCGCCAACTCAACGATCCTAAAGAATTAGCCCTTTCACTGAACAACATGGGTTATTTGTGCCGCCAATTAGACAAACCTCAAGAGGCTTTACAGTATTTTAAAGAAACCTTTGATCTCGAGCAGAAATTGGACGTTTCGAAGACTGAAGAAACGATTACGCTGACCAATATTGGAATTTTGTACCAAAATCTGAAAGATTATAAAAATTCGGTTGCTTTCCTGAACCAAGCCCTCAAATTGGCAAAAGTTAAAAACGAACCCAAAACGGTGGCAAGTTTGGAAAATTTGCTGGCTACGGTCTATTTGGCAATGCAAGAATATGAAGAAGCCGAAAAACTAAATGCCCAAGCTATCAAAACCGCAAATGGCGATCCCGAAGTGCTTTCAGCCGCTTATTTTACCGCTTGCCAAATTCAGCGTTTTGGTGGAGATTACAAGCAGGCTTTATCTTTTTATGAAAAATCCGTAGCCATGCGCGACACGCTTGCGGCACAAGAGGAGCAAAAACGCAAAGCCGATTTACTCAAAAACTCGGACGTGGATCAGACCGAAAAAGAAATTCGTCTTTCACTTATTGACAAGGAAATCAAGCAGTTGGAGTACGAAAAAACAAATTTGCAAAGGCTCAAAAAAGAACAGGAATTGGTTGTGCAAAACCAGAAACAATCTTTGGCAATCTCTCAACTGCAACAAAAAGAACTGGAGCGCGAAAGAAAATTACAAAATTTGGCTCTGGAACAACAAATGCGTGATGCCGAAATCAAAGAAAAAGAAATTTTGGTTTTACAAAACGAAAAAACTATTCAGGATTTGGAACTGAAACAAAAAACAGCTTTGGAAGAAAGAAATAAACAGGATATTAAACTGTTGGAGAACGAAAAAAAGTCATTAGAAAAAGAAACCTCTTTCCAAAAAAACCTCCAAAAAGAACAGGAAAAACAAAAACAATATGCTTATGCGGTCATTGGCTTGGTTTTGATTGTCTTGATCATTGTTTTCTTTTCTTTGCAACATAATAAAAAACAACGCAGACTTTTGGCAACCCAAAACGACCAGATCCAATTAGCAAATGTGGAATTGGCACAAAGGCAGGAGGAAATTATGTCCCAAGCCGAAATTTTGCGAACAGCCAATGAGGAGATTCGGGCAAAAAATGACTTTTTAGAAATCCAAAAAACGGTTATCGAAAAGAAAAACGAGGATATTACGGCTTCGATTACCTATGCCCAACGTATTCAGCAAGCCATGTTGCCAAGTACGGAACTCATTTTGGAACATCTGCCTGATTCGTTCGTTCTTTTTAAGCCAAGAGATATTGTTTCGGGTGATTTTTATTGGTATCATCAGGTCGATTGGCTTAACGGTGAGCCTTTTCAAATCTTGGCGGCTATCGATTGTACAGGACATGGCGTGCCAGGGGCGTTTATGAGTATGATCGGGCATGAACTTTTGAACGAAATTTTAAGACAAATTCCCTCAATAGAACCCCAAATTATGCTCAATGAACTGCACAAAGGCGTGAGGCGGGCTTTGAAACAAAAAGAAACGGCAAACAGAGATGGTATGGATATGACTTTGGCGTTAATAGACCGATCTGCGGGCAAAATAGAAATTGCTTCTGCCAAAAATCCATTTTTTGTGATCCAAAACGGCGAAATTCAGCAAATAAAAGGCGATAAAATGCCCATTGGCGGCAATACTTGGGGCGAAGAAGAAGAAAGAGTCGGTTTTACCAAACAAACCATTTTGCTAAGGGAAGAAGACGGAAAACCGATCCCAACATGGCTTTATATGTTCACTGACGGTTTCCAAGACCAGTTTGGTGGAACGGAGGGCAGAAAATTTATGATCAAACGGTTCAGAGAATTGGTTTTTGCTCATCATGAAAAAATCATGATGGTACAACACGCCTTGCTCGACGAAGCCATCGAAACGTGGATGAAAGAGAGTAACGAACACCAAATTGATGATATTTTGGTAATTGGGGTGAAGGTGTAGGGTTTATTTTTTAATCATTTACAAATTTCGATTTTATGAAATTGCAAAGTTACATTTTTTGCGAAATTTTTAGTTTTCAAGTCTTTTTCGAAAATTGTGCCTAACGGACAAGGCTTGGCGAAAGCGAAAAAAAACAGCCCAAAAGTTCAATTTAGCACTTTTGTCCGCCTTGCCGTAAATGCAATGTTGTAGGCAGTTTATTCTTTCTCAAATACTTTTTCCCT
>JAAFHK010000383.1 GCA_013297565.1 Cytophagales bacterium | reverse complement strand
CGACGCTCTTCCGATCTTTATATACTTGTACTTTGTTTGCAATAGCGAATCGCCAAATTTGGTCTAAAAAACTTAATTTGGTGATTTTTTTTAGCAAATCTGAAAATAAAATGGCTATTTCAAAGTTTTCGGTATAAAAACTTAAGCGAACATGGTAACGCAACCTTTGGGCTAAAGCCTTGTTTTCTTCTTCATTTTTATTAAGCAAATGCGCTTTTTGGCAAATTCGAAAAGTGGAAAGTAGGTGCGGATTGTGTTTGCGGAGGTAAAAACCTTCGCCAAGCGAATGAGCAACACTGCGTTTGGAAAGTAAAACTCGATCAATAAAACCATAATACCAATTTCGGCTCGAACGCACCCAAATATCAAAATCCTCATAGCTTAGGTTTTCGTCATAACCACCCAATTCGTCTAACATTTTTTTGCGAAAAAGTGTCGTAGGCGTACAAATAAAACTATGTGCCAGAATAGCCGCATAAATATCGCCTTCAGGAACTTTCGTTTGTACTTTTCCTATATTATCCGTTTGGTAAAAATTTCGAAAGAAAACTCCTTTTTCATTTATCAAGCGCGCATTACTAAAAACAACTCCATAGTTTTCGGGCAAATTTTCAAACACAAGTACCTGATTTTCAATACAATGCGGTTCTAAAATATCGTCTGTTGCCAAATCCATTACATATTTTCCCTCTGCTAAAACCAATGCTCTGTTGAAGGCTTTGCAATTTCCGATATTTTCGGAGAGCTTTAGGAATTGTACTTTAGGATTTTTTTTGACAAAATTTTCTATGAGTTCCGCACTACGGTCGGTGCTACAGTCATCGACTATGATCAATTCGAGTAGAGGGTAAGTTTGTCCCAAAACAGAATTTAAGGTTTCGAGCAAATATGCCTCTTGGTTGAAACACAAGGCAATGACTGTAACTAAAGGCTGGGACATAGGATTTTATCATTGGGTTATTTTGAACAAATTATAAAAAATCTTTACTTATTTCCCCCAAATGCCTTTTTTCCTTTGTCCAAAAACTCTACGAATTTGGTGTAATCGGGATCGTAGTCAAAGGGAGCAACTAACAAATTTTCTTGTGTGTCCAAAATACAATAATAGGGTTGGGCATTGTTTTGGAATTTGCGAATTTGGATTTCGGCATTGATCGCCCCAATCGTTTTTTTCGTTTTGCCATCATAACCTGATACAACCCATTCATTTTCAGGCAGTTCCGTTTTATCATCTACGTACAGCGAAACGATCACAAAATCCTCTTTCAGCCGTTTCAACACTTCAGGATTTACCCAAACATATTCTTCCATTTTTCGACAATTTACGCAACCATGCCCCGTAAAATCAATAAAAAGGGGTTTTCCCGCTTTCCGAGCCGCTTCCAAACCTTCTTTGTAATCAAAATAACCTTGCAAACCATGCGGCAGACTCAAAAAATTGGCATATTTCCGATTGGCAGGTAAAACGGTATTTTGGCTGTTAGTTTGTACATTTGAACCAACTTGGTTTTGAACTTCTTGGCGTATAATCTGCTGAATATCAAAGTTATGCGTACTTTGTGGTGGCAAATAACCCGAAAGCATTTTCAAAGGTGCTCCCCACATTCCTGGTATTAGGTAAATAATAAAAGTCAAAGTTAGCAAAGCCAAAAGCAAGCGTGGCACACTCACCTTGTCGCTTGGGCTGTCGTGCGGAAGGCGAATAAAGCCCAAAAAATATAGAAAAGCACAAAAAGAAATCGCCAACCAGATCGCAATATATACGTGCCTGTCCAAAAGTCCCCAATGGTAGGTCTGATCAGCCACGCTTAGGAATTTGAAGGCAAAAGCCAGTTCGACAAAGCCCAACACGACTTTTACGGAATTGAGCCAACCGCCCGATTTGGGTAAATTTTGTAACCAAGAAGGAAAAATAGCAAGCAATACGAAGGGCAAAGCGAAGGGAACGGAAAATGCCAACATTCCCAAAATAGGTTTCAAAAATTCTCCGCCTGCCGAAGCCACCAACACGCTACCAACGACGGGACCCGTGCAGGAAAAAGAAACAATAGCAAGGGTAAAAGCCATGAAGAAAATGCCCACAAAACCGCCTTTTTCGGACATTTCATCACTTTTGTTTGCCCATTTGCTCGGCAGCACGATCTCGAACATTCCAAAAAACGACAAGGCAAAAATCACAAAAACGGCAAAAAACAAGGTGTTTGGTAGCCAGTGTGTAGAAAGCCAATTCGCAAAGTCTGCGCCCATGGTAAGGGAAACTATAGTCCCCAAAACGGTGTAAATGCCGACTATCGAAAAGCCAAAAAACAAGGCTTTAATAATTGCACTTTTCCGAGAAGTGCTACGGCTTGTAAAAAAGGAAACCGTCATGGGCAACATGGGAAATACGCAAGGTGTAAGCAGTGCCGCCAAACCCCAAAGCATAGCCCCTATCAAAAAAGTGGTCAGGCTTTCAGGCTTTTTTTCGTAGGCAATAGATTGATTATCAGCTTTTTGAATATTTTTTGTAGTGTCTGTTTCGTTTTTGGCAAGACTCGAATCGGGCGTAGTATTTTGCGTTTCCGTTTTTTCCGTAAAATTCGTTGTTTCGTTTGGGTTTTCAGTTTCTTGCTTTGCTTCTGCGATTTCGACAGGTTTGTCCGAAGGCATGATCTTGATTTTATCCAAATTGAAATCGTCTTCGCCATTAACGCATTGCCCTGTAACATCACTGCAAACTTGATAACGTGCGGTAGCTTTGATCTGGATTTTTTCTTTTAGAATTTTAATCGTTTGGCGAAATTCTGCTTTTTGTTTAAAATAAGTGTATTCTCCACTCCAAAGGCTGTCGTATTTGCGTTTTGGGTTTATGGGTTTTAGCTTGCCAACTAACTGGAAATTAGGATTTTTTTCAAAAATAACTTCGGTAACAATGGGTCCCAATTCGGGATCGAAATCGGAAGAATACAAATACCAATCTTTTTCGATCTGGACTTTAAAAACAATTTCTACGGTTTCGCCCACTTTCGCTTCGGGCTTCGAAAATTCGGCTTGCCATTTGGCTTTTTTCAAGATTTGGGCTTGGGCGAAGCCGCCCAAAAATAGCAATAGGACAACTAAAATATTTTTTTTCATGATCAGTTTTTGCGGTTTTGGTTCGGGGCAAAAGTACGATTTTAAAACTAAAAACCTTACCAGACTTGATAAGGTTTTGGGAAATGATCATTTGCGGTTTTAAGGTTTCGAAAAAACATAATCCAAATTTTTAGCCTTCAGATGACAATTATTGCAAAGACTTGAGGCATTTCGACTTAAAATTTTGCCTTCCAAATTGATATAAAACCATTCCCAGTTTTGGTGTTCGGCATTGAAACTGCCCCCGCGCTTCGCCATGACCACTATTCCGTAGTTTTGGACTTCTTTCACAAAAATTGTCCCGATAGGATATTGTCCTTTAGTATCGCGTACCGCATTTGCTTGTTTTACCCACATTATTCTCGAACCGTTCCCATGCGCCCTACCGTCTGCGGACATGGCACTTGGCAGTTCGGCATATTTTGTCCAATTCTTAAAACCCAGAAAATCAGCATCTTGGGCTATAAATTCTTGACTTGGGTTAGTCGGATTATTGGGATTTGTTGGATTAGTCGGACTTGGTGTTTCCTCATTTTTGTTTTGGCAATTCCACAAAACTACTGAACAAAATAGCAAAAAAGATACGAAAGTAATTTTTTTCATGGTTATCATAAAATTAGCGATTATGACAAAAGTACGAAAACAACTCGATTGTTTAGGTTTTATTACAAAAAATTACCCTGAAAACACTAATTTTTGTTAATAATTTTATTAGCCACACATATCTTTTCAAATTTTTATTTTACATTTGCCTCAAAAATAAAAAAAGTACAATATTTTATTTGCTTTGTTATTAAAAAAAGAAAATCAAAATATTTTTTTTATTTCTCAACCCATTTGGTTTTATGAAAGTCTGTATTTTAAATCATTTTTTCTCTCGATGGGCTTTTTATTTTCTACTCTCTTTCTCCGAACTTCTTTTTTGAGTTTGGGGATTGCTTTGTTTTTAGTGAGCCATGTGGCATCGCAGAAAAAGCCAAAGCCTGAAAAAGATCATGGAAAGCCTGTTTTTACTACAGTAGAAGCCCCAAGTGTAAAAACGCATAGGGCTATCATGGAAGCGCCTATCCAAGCCCAAATATGGCTACCTGCTACGTTTAGCCTTACAAGCACTTCGCCGCTTCGTAACTCCGTAGGGGTGCTGGCTACATCGGCGGTTAGCCTAAATTTTAGTGCATCCCTTGATGCAAGCACCGTAAAT
>JAAFHK010000382.1:2231-4320 GCA_013297565.1 Cytophagales bacterium | reverse complement strand
AGAACTTGCAAGAACTTTTGAACGCTATCAAAGAATTTACCGACCGACCAAACAGTGATGATCGTTCGCTTTCGGCGTTTTTACAGGAAATTTCGCTTTTGAGTTCCGTAGATCAGGACAAAGACGAAGGCGATTCGGTTACATTGATGACCATTCATGCCTCGAAAGGTCTGGAATTTAAGCACGTTTTTGTAGTGGGCATGGAAGAAGACCTTTTTCCTTCGCAAATGATGATCGGGAGCAGGGAGGAGTTGGAAGAAGAACGCCGTTTGTTTTACGTAGCCATCACCCGCGCCGAAAAGAAATTGACACTTTCATACGCCCTCCAACGCTACCGTTTTGGGAATTTGCGCCCTTGCGAACCCAGCCGTTTTTTGGACGAAATCGATCCCGCTTTTTTGCAAGTCGATAAATTTATGGGCAGACCCAGTATGCCTTCAAATAATCCCAATAACCAAAATGTGGATAATCGTATGGCTACAAACAATTTTTCGAGTATGATCAAACGCAGTCCTACGCCCCAGCCCAACTATACGGTCGTGAATAAAACCCAATCTACAAGCAATACGCCTACGAATTTTACGCCAAGCGATCCCAAAAAATTACAAGAAGGGATGCGGGTTTTACATCAAAAATTTGGTTTGGGGACGATCCTAAAAATGGAACAATCGGGCAATGAGCGCCGCGCCAAAATCAAATTTGATGCCGAAGGGGAAAAGACACTTTTAGTGAATTTTGCAAAGCTGATGATACAAGAATAGAAAAAAATTAATTGGATTTATGTAAAAGATTTCGTTGGTTTTTCAATTTCGGAAAAAGAGTGTATGTTGGATTTCTATTTTTCTTGGGTAAGCATGAAAATAGTTTTTTAAGAAGTAAAGATACGAAATTTTGAAAAACCGCAGAATTTGCTTTGACCAAAAAACAAAAAAAGCCTCGATAGGAGGCTTTTGGGGGATTAGCTCATAACATGGGATTTATATAAACTTACTAAATTATTTATCAAATCAGGATTAGAATCAATAAAATAAAAAATATCATTTCTTTTGTTTTTTATTAATTTGTATTGGAAGTTACTGAAATGATAAGTTTGATGCTCCTGTTTTGTAATGATTGCCATATAATTTTCATAAGACAAACCTAAATCTTCAAAAATATCATTATTATACTCCTCACTACCTCCCCAAATTAACGGTAATAGAATGTTTGTAGGGTTTTTATGATAATATTTAGATACGAGCTTGCTCAAACGTCATAATTTTACCATTCCAATTAATTGAGATGTAGAATATAAATACTTTATCTCTTTTGCTAAAATATCTATAAATCCTTTTGTAGTTTGGGCTTTGGGGAGATAATACTCCTTTCCCACAAACTCAAGTTCATTGCCAAGTATATGTATGTTCTGAATAATATTATCTCGAATTTGATCTTCGTAGTTTTTCATTTTATTTAATAATTTTTAGTATAAATATAAAAAAGTTAGGAATATTTAGAATATAGAAAACTCAAAAATTTTCTTTTAAAAAAAGGGGACTTTTTTGATCACATTTTTACAAACTAAAATCGCCAAAATTTTTAAAATTTTGGCGATTTTAGTTTGTAAACTTAATTCACCATACTAATCGTTCTTTCGATAAATGCCGTCAGGTCAGCCCCGTTGAGCATATTTTGAGAGAGCATGGCAAGGTCGAAGGCTTGTTTGGCAAGTTTTTGTTGGCTTTCGCCTTCGGTTTTGAGGATTTTGTGGATTAGCGGGTGGTTCGCATTAATCGCCACATTATATTGGTTCGGAGCGCTGCCCATGTAACGTCCGAAACCACTTGTAACTGCCATTTCTTGCATACGGCGGATAAATTCAGGAAAAGTAACCGTTACAGGCAACTCATCTACGGGCAAACTTTCGATAGTGAGTTGGTGAATCCCGACCACAGGTTTAAAGAGGTCTTCCAAACGTTTCTTTTCGTCCTCGCTGATAATCAATTCTTTAACCTCACCTTTGTCAATCAGTTTGTCGATAGTTTCTGAATCCACCCTTTTTACGGATACCTTGTCCATTTTGCGTTCGACCGTATTGATAAAATGCCCA
>JAAFHK010000382.1:0-2221 GCA_013297565.1 Cytophagales bacterium | reverse complement strand
CGCGTTTTTTGGCAGATTTAATGTAGGCATCTTGTTTTTGCGGATCGCTTGAATATAACCAAACTACTCTTTCGTCTTTTTCGCTTTGGTTGGCTCGTACCATTTCGCTATATTCCTCGAAAGTGTATTTTTTGCCTTCCAAACTTGTCAAAAGAGCAAACTTATCGGCTTTTTCGTAGAATTTTTCTTCACTTACCATACCAAATTTGACGAAAAGCCCGAAATTGTCCCATTTCTCCTCGAATGCAGGGCGGTCGGACTTGAACATATCGTGCAGTTTTTCGGCAACTTTTTTTGTAACGTAATTGTTGATTTTTTTCACGTTTCCGTCCGATTGCAAGAAACTACGCGACACGTTCAAAGGAATGTCGGGCGAGTCGATCACCCCATGCAGTAGCATCAAAAATTCGGGTACAACGTCTTTGGTTTCTTCGGTAATGAAAACCTGACGGCTGTAAAGTTGGATTCGTTCTTTGCTCGGTACAAGTTCGTTTTTTATTTTTGGGAAATACAACACTCCTGTCAAATTAAAGGGATAATCCACATTGAGGTGTATCCAAAAAAGCGGCTCCTCTACCGAAGCAGGATATAATTCTTTGTAAAATGCCAAATAATCTTCGTCTTTCAAATCATTTGGGCTTTTTGTCCAAATTGGACTTGGATTATTAATAACCTGTCCGTTAAACTCAATTTCATAGGGCAAAAACTTACAATATTTGTTCAGAATTTCACGCAAACGGTGCGTTTCCAAAAATTCTTCGGACTCGGCGGCTACGTGCAAAATAATATCTGTGCCACGTTCGGTTTTTACCGCAGGGCGAATTTCGTATTCCGTAGAACCATTACATTCCCATTCGGCGGCTTCTGTGCCTTCTCTGAACGATTGCGTAACAATTCGCACCCTTTCGGAAACCATAAACGAGGAATAAAAACCCAAACCGAAATGCCCGATCAGTTGTTTTGCCTCTTCCTTATCTTTGTACTTATTCAAGAATTCGGTTGCACCCGAAAACGCTACTTGATTAATATATTTGCGAATTTCGTCCGCCGTCATACCAATTCCATTGTCAGAAACGGTAATCGTTTTGAGTTCTTTGTTCAACGAAATTCGGATTTTAGTTTCGCCAATTTCACCGTTAAACTCGCCCAATGCTGCCAAACTTCGCAATTTTTGCGTAGCATCGATGGCATTCGACACCAACTCACGCAAGAAAATATCGTGATCGGAATAAAGGAATTTTTTGATAATTGGGAAAATATTTTCGGTATTTACCGAAATCGTCCCTTTGTCCTGTACTAAAGTTTCCATTTGTATTTTTTTAAGAAAAGAAGTTTTAAATGTAACATAGGCTTTAGCCTGTGTGTATGCTAAACACAGGCTAAAGCCTACGTTAATGGTTTTACCCAAAACCGTTCCAAAGGAATTTTTCGGAAAAAATGGCAGATCGAGAAAGGAAAAAATGGCAGAGAAAACAGCTTGTTTCTTATATAAATTTTTTTTATTTTTATTTTTTTGTAAAACAAAGACCTTTTTTATTCGAATTTTTAACCAAATTTTAAGTTTATGAAATATTTAATCGTGTTACTTGCTTCATTTTTTTCTTTTTCAGCCTTTGCCCAAGACAGCCTTCAGACCGAAAAATCGGATTGGAAATATGGAATGGGTACAACTGTGGGTGTTCAGTTAAATTCGATGGGAGCGCTCAATACCCTGCTCGAACAAAATCGCTATCCCGCACTCTCCAATGCCAATATGGTAATTTCTCTACACAGCCGAATCGAACATTCATTTGCAAGTAAGTATTCCACAAAAACAATATAGCGGAAATCTTGCCTCTTCTTTTTGGAATTTTCGGCTTATTGTTAATCCTTTGGGTTATACCTACCGTAAAGAAAAAGTAAATTTTTCTGTTTTGGGTGGTCTTGGGCTAAGTTTTGGACAGCTAAGTTTGGCAGATGATTCGCCAAATTTACGTTCTTCGACCGTTGCTAATTTCCTACAACAAGCCAATTCCGAAAAAAGTATTTCTATGAGAGGTATATTGGCTAATATCGAGGGACAAATCATGATAAAACTACCTAAACCGAAAAATAATGGTTTTTGGGGCAGAAAAATGATAGGAAACAGCTCGCAATACATAGGAATATCAACAGGTTATACTTTTGATCTAAATTCTCCGAGATGGTCAACTAATTTTTTCCAGAGTAATAACACCAATAA
>JAAFHK010000381.1:2618-4322 GCA_013297565.1 Cytophagales bacterium | reverse complement strand
TTTCGTCAAAGAAAAATTTAGCCTGTTCAAAGGTTTGCGCTTTGTTGATTAAGGTTGAATAGGAAATTTCATCTAATTTTATTTTTTTGCTTTTCGCAAGCTCATACCATTTTCGCACTTCTACGAAGTTGGGGCTTTTGCGGATCAAGGTCGTATAAGTAAAAATATCGGCTTGGTAACGGTATTTTTCAATCCATGAATAAACTTGTTGAGCTGTCGGATAATTAGGCACTTTATTGAGTAAGGCATTCAGAGTAATGAGAGTAGGTGTTAAGCCTTTTTCCCGCATTTCCTCAAAATAGCCTTTGGCAAGGCTGTAATAGGGGCTATCGTTAATAAGTTGGGTGTAATAAATCACTTGCGGCAGTTCTTCGCTTTGCTGTAATAAGCGTTCCAATTCTTGTTTTTGGGCTTTTTCTGTTTGGCGGTCGAGGCTTTGGCTGATGCTTGCTTCTATCTGGTAATCGGTTTGGTTTTTGACAGGGGCAGTATCTTCGAAATAAAAAATATACGCTAACCAATCCCAGAAATCGGGCGCAAGGCGTTGAACGAGTTGGGATTCGGCTTGGGTAAGCCAAAAAATAAGCACTAATCGGTGTTGGCGAAACAATAATTCCCGTTCCATATTGATCTGTTCGAGCAGGGGCGTAGGGCGGTACTCACCATTAGGCAGGGAACGGAACAGGTAATTACCCAAATCAAAAATATTTACCCAATCGCGGATAGGGGTAGAATCAAAAGCCAAAAGCCCTTTTTCTTCCAAAAAACGATACAAAGATGATCCTCTGATGAGTTCGTCAGCCGAAATATTGTGAATACTAATTTCAGGGGGTAAGGATTGGGTAATTTCCCGCAAAACCCTTCTTCGGGCATGATCATTTTCCAAAATCACACAGCCCGCCGTAGGTCTTTTTCGGTCGAGAAAAGCATTATGTAATTCCTCTATTTGTGTTTGTATCATTCAAAATATTCGGCTATAAGCGGATTAATCGCAATCGTTCCGTTGTATTTGAGCAAAATCATGGCATCGACCAACTGCCAAATAGGGGCATCGGCTACATTGGGTTTGCCATTTTCATCAATAAATTCCTTATTTTTAAGGATTCGTTTGTGTTCAGTGGTCAAGAGTCCGTACAGTTGACTTTTCAATTTGTCAAGAGCTTTTTCCTGAAAATACTCAAGCGTAATTTTTCCTCTTGTGCCTATGATCGCCACACTCATGATCTTGAGCATTTGCCGAATCGAACCGCCCGAATACTGAATAACGGCATCTAAAGCATCAGGTTCTATTACGTCCGTCCAAATTGCCCTCCGTTCCAAAATTTCTTTCATTTTCAAATTCACTTTTGGAGAAGGTTTGAGCATAGGCAGGAGTTTCAAATCATAAAACTGTAGAGCATTACTATGCGTAATCTTGAAAAAAGATTGAATCGGAACAGCCAAAATAAGGCTCAAATTGATGTCTGTAATGAGTTTTGCCTCGTTAATAAAAAGATTTTCATAGGTTTCGAACTTTATTTTTTCAGAACCATCAAAAATAAACAAAATATCTTTGGCTACTTTGGGGTTGGTGCGCAAACTTTCTCTAATTTCTCGTAAAATAAGGTTAAAGCGTTGGATCAGTTCTGGTTTGTTGCGTTCTACCTTTTGGCGAATGGTAGTTGAGGTTTTACTTTCACTCGAAAACAAACTTTTTAAACCTGT
>JAAFHK010000381.1:0-2608 GCA_013297565.1 Cytophagales bacterium | reverse complement strand
AATAGGAATTTGATCCTCGATTAAGCGTTTGACTAATTTGGTGATCAAAATAACAAAAAAATCTTCAGGCTTGAATTTCGAAACCTCTACTTCGCTTTCGGTTTCGACCAGAATGGTAATGTAGCCCTTCGGGTGATCGAGGTCTTTTTGCAAACGCCGCACCTCAAGGGTTTTGCCTGAGCCTCTGTAACCCGAAAATAATATTTTTGGATAAATATTGACAGGTTTTCTTAAACAATCTTGCTCGTCAAGGTTAATTTGGGTTTTTATCTCAAGCAAATAATCCGTACTCCGAACCTCGGATAAATCAACATATAATTCATCTTCTTTTCCTAAAATATCAAAATCAGGTTCGACAACTTCCCTTATATCCATTCGATCAGTTACAGGAAAATTATAGTTGTCAGTTGCATACTTAACTCTTTTTTGTGGAAGCGACATATTTTGTTGTGTTTTTGTTTCAAAGATATTGTTTTTCCCTTGAAAATGCAAGTTAGCTCTTTTTTAATACATTTCCAATAATTCTTTGGCGCTTTCGAAGGCTTTGGGACTTGGATTCTTCCCGCCTATCATTTCCGCTATTTCATTAATGCGTTCCGTTTCGCCCAATTTTTTGATCCGACTCACCGACCGCGCCGATTGATTGTCTTTATAGACAAAATAATGACAATTTCCGTTAGCGGCAGTTTGCGGCAAATGACTAATCACGACTAATTGGTGATTTTTAGCCATTTCGCTTAGCAAACGGCTTACTTTGATGGCTACTTCGCCCGAAATGCCTGTGTCGATCTCGTCAAAAATAATGCTTGGCAGGGCAGTTCGTCCCGCCAAAATATACTTGATACAAAGCATAAGACGTGAAAATTCGCCCCCTGAAGCCGCATTTTTAAGCGCTTGCGGCGCAATGCCTTTGTTGGCAGTAAAAAGAAAGGCAATATGGTCGCAACCTTCGGTTTCGGGCTGTGTCTGCTCCCAAAAAATGCGAAAACGGGCATCGGGCATACTTACGAAACTCAAAAGTTCTTCCAAATGTTGTTCTATTTTCTGAAAAACGGCTTTTCGGCTTTCGGTCAGGGTTTGGGCAGTTTGCAGGGTTTTTTGCAAAAAAATTTCTTTTTCTTGTTTGAGCCTTTCCAAATCCACGTCATAATTCAAAACCGTATCTATTTTTTTCTGCAAACTTTCCCGCAAACCAATCAGTTCAGCCACAGTATTTAATTGGTGTTTTTTCTGCAAATGATACAAAGTGTTCAGTCGATCCTGAATTTGGGTATATTCTTCGGGATCAAAAAACACATTTTCCTCTTCTTTTTCCAATTCCCTGCCCAAATCCTGCATTTCGATCAAAGCACTGTTTATGCGTTCGAATAGGCTTTTGTAGGTTTCCCCAAAACTTTGCAAGGGTTTCAGGGTGCTGACCGCACTTCGGAGGGCGTTTTCGATAGAATATTCGGAACGGGAAACTTGTTCGAGCGCTACATTTAGGCTTTCTTTGATGTTTTCAGCATTTTCCCAAATCCGAAGTTGCTCCTCAAGGGCTTCTTGGTCGAGGCTGTCGAGATCGGCTTTGTTGAGTTCTTCGAGCATAAAAGACTGATAATCAAACTCTTTTATGTTCGTAGCGGCTTCGGCTTGGAGGCGTTTGTACTGAATATCGGCTTTTTGGTAAGCCTTGTAATTTTCTTTGTAAGTAGTTAAAACGTCTTGGTTTTGGGCATAAATATCGATTAACTGACGTTGGAAATCGTCCGATTCGAGCA
Source organism: Cytophagales bacterium (assembly GCA_013297565.1). Lineage (GTDB taxonomy): Bacteria > Bacteroidota > Bacteroidia > Cytophagales > Thermoflexibacteraceae > JAAFHK01. Next base: position 848 of record JAAFHK010000381.1, on the reverse strand, counting down.
GTAGCGTATCGTGTTGGGAGTGAATATCGATCAGCTTGCCGACAATATTTTTCAAAACAGGCAGATTCACAGGCGTATCGTTAATGAAAGCCCTCGATTTTCCGCTTGGGCTGATCTCCCGCCTTATCACACAGCGCGCCTCAAAGTCCAATTCATTTTCCTCGAAAATACTTTTCAAATTGTGTTTCGAAACGTCAAATTCGCCCTCGACCACGCATTTATTTTCCAAATCGGAAAGCACATTGGTATCGGCACGCTTGCCCAAAAGCAAACCCAAAGCGCCCAGCATGATCGATTTTCCTGCCCCTGTTTCCCCTGTAATGATATTCAGGTTCGCCGAAGGCTCTATTTCGAGGTGTTCGATGAGTACGTAATTTTTGATCAGGAGTCGCGTAAGCATAGTAGGAGATCAATTAGTTTTGATTTTATCAGTTTTCGAGCAGTTTTCTGGCGCCAAATTACAAAAAATATTGAAAAAAGATCATTATATATAGCAAAACTTGTTTTTGGTAATAAACTTTTGGAAAGTTTAAAATTTTCCAAAAGTTATTAGGACTTACACATTTTTGAAAAATTAGTAGAATAAAACAAGTCTGACCGTAGGTCTGACGTTTTAAATACAGTTTTCCTTGCGTCAGACCTGCGGTCAGGCTTTAATTGCGTAAGTCCTAATTATGCTAATCCTACCACCTGATCAGAGCCGATGCCCAAGTAAAACCGCTTCCAAAAGCGGTCAAACAAACCAAATTTCCGTCTTTTACGCGCCCTGACTCCCATGCTTCGCAGAGGGCAATAGGGATTGAGGCGGCAGTTGTATTGCCGTATTTGCTAATGTTTCGGATTACTTT